>CAZPYZ010000065.1:0-12405 GCA_964590215.1 uncultured Dehalococcoidia bacterium
GCCTTCTGCCTTCTGCCTTCTCTCCAGCTCCGATGGGGTGAACATGAGGAACGATCGGACACGTGTCGCCTTCTGCTTTCTGCCTTCTGCCTTCTATGCGGCAACGCTCCTCCTCACCCTCGCCTGCGCCGCCCCCGCATCCCGCCCAGACACCGGTCCGGAGAACCCGGAGCAGGTGAAGGCGGCCGGCCAGGTCGCGGGCGCCCAATGCGAGGAGGGCAAGGAGCCCTGGCGCGCTCAGGGCCAGCCCAAGCGCGGCGGGTCCTTCGTCATCGCCGTCAACGACCTCCTGGACCTGGACGCGACCGGCTCCCAGTGGCAGATCCGAACCGGCTTGCTGGTAGGACGGGGTTGCTACCCGTCCGATGGCGCCGTCGTCCCCGCGCTCGCCAAGTCCTGGCAGGTTTCCACCGATGGCCTTACCTGGACCCTGCCTCTTCGGAACGACGTGAAGTGGCATGATAAGCCGCCCGTCAACGGCCGTGGATTCACCTCCGCTGACGTCGCCTGGAACATCGAGTACCACAAGAAAGGCGGCATCGCCGCGGGCCAGAACCTGCGCTCCTGGTGGGAGAACGTCGCCCACGAGGAGCCGGACCCCTACACGGTTGTCCTTAAGCTGAAGGAGCCCGAGGCCGACTTTGGCGGGAAGCTCGGTTCGGGCGTGAACCTGATGATCCCCAGGGAAATCCTCGAGACGCCCGGCACCGATCTTAAGTCGGTGAACATCGGCACGGGCGCCTTCATGGTGAAGAGCTTCAACCCGCAGAACGTGCTGGTCCTCGAGCCGAACCCCGCCTACTACGAGAAAGGCGTGGACGGCAAGCCCCTGCCCTACGTGGACGAGATGCGGGTGAACCGCTTCGGAGAGTATGCGGCCGAGCTGGCAGCGCTGCGGGCGGGCCTCATCGATTCCACCTCGACCTTCGGCCTCGCCAAGCTCGACTCGGACGCCATCCTCAAGGCCAACCTCAAGTTCCAGCAGTGGCTGATCCTCCAACCTACCCACGGTTCCCTCTGGTTCGACCCCAAGAAGAAGCCCTGGGACGACGCCCGTGTCCGTCGTGCCACCGCCCTCGCCATCGACCGCGAAGCGCTCATCGCCGCCAACCAGGGCGGCGTCACCCACTCCGGCTTCGTGCCAGCGTACTTCAGCGACTATGCCTGGCCCGAGGCCAAGCTGAAGGAGAAGTTCAGATACGACCCGGAGGCGGCGAAGAACCTCCTGGCCGAGGCGGGCTATGTGAACCCGAGCAACCTGGAACTCCTTACCAGCGGCCAGTACCAGCAGGACGCGGAGGTTGTTCAGCACGCCTTGGAGGCCGTCGGCATCAAGACCACAGTGAAGATCTCGCCCTCCCGCTCCTGGACCGCGGTCCTGCAAGAAGGGAAGTTCGAACTTGGCTGGGGCATCGTCGGCGGTTCCATCGTCGACTTCCCTGGTTACTGGGCCGGCGATCTGGTCCGCACCAGCAGCTCCCTCAACACCACGCGCTTCAGCGATCCAGCTGTGGATGCCCTTGCCGTCGCGCAATCCAGGGAGATGGACCCCGTCAAGCGCAAAGAGCTGATTGACAAGATGCAGGACAAGCTCCTGGAGGTTATGCCCCACGTCCCCACGGTCAGCAAGGTCTACTACAACTTCCTCAACTGCCGGGTGAAGAACTTCAAGCTGGTCCATCTGGGGAGGAACCCGTCCGGGCCTATGCATGCGTGGCTCGATCCCTCGGGGTGTTAGCGTATCGAGAGATCGTATTCAAATGGAGCACAGGCACTCCTGCCTGTGCCGGAGCCCAGAAACCGAGCCACGACCGTCAGGGAGTGACCGATGCTAAACCGCCCAGCATTGCCCAAGATAAGGAGGCGCTCATGAAGCAGATAGGCGGCTTGACCCTGGTTCTCCTCTCCCTCATCCTCGCCCTTGCCTGCGCTCCAGGCGCGCGGCCCGCAGACCAGATCGCCGCGGACTTCGAGCAGGTCAAGGCGGCGCAGCCGGCGACGTCCGGTGTGGATTGCACGGAAGGCAAAGAGCCCTGGCGCGCCCAGGGCACGCCCAAGCGCGGCGGCGCCTTCGTACAGGCGAATACCGGTTTCCCCGACGGCCTCGACGGCAACACTGCCCGGGTGCAAAGCCAGAATAGCCTCTTGCAGGGCCGCTACTGCTTCCCCCTGGACGGCGCCGTCGTGCCCTCCCTCGCGAAGTCTTGGGAGATCTCCCCCGACGGCCTCACCTGGACTCTCAAGCTCCGGGACGACGTCAAGTGGCACAAGGCGCCCCCCATGAACGGCCGCCAGTTCACCTCCGCCGACGTCGCTTGGACCATCGAGTGGCAGCTCAAGAACGGCAACGAGAGGGTCTGGTGGGAGCCGGTGACCCATAGCGAGCCAGACGCAACCACCGTCGTGCTTCGCCTCAAGGACGTGGACGCCGATTTCGCCGGCAAGCTGGCCGCCGGCTCCAATGTCATGCGCCCCAAGGAAGTCTGGGAGCAGAACGGCGACTTCAAGGTCGCCACCAGCGGCACCGGCGCCTTCATGATCAAGAGCTACACGCCGGATCAGGCGCTGGTGCTGGAGGCCAATCCCGACTACTACGAGAAGGGGGCCGACGGCAAGCCGCTGCCCTACCTCAACGAGGTCCGGGTCAACGCCTTCTCCGATCCTGCGGCAGAGCTGGCCGCCCTGCGGTCTGGCCAGGCGGACCACACCTCGGTGTTCGGCATACGGAAGCTGGACGCCGACGCGCTGGCCCAGAGCGGCCAGAAGTTCACCCAGTGGATCCTGCTGCAGCCCACCCACACCGCGCTCTGGTTCGACCCCAACAAGAAGCCCTGGGACGATGTCCGGGTCCGCAGGGCCGCAGCCCTCGCCATCGACAGGGAGGCGATCCTCATCGCCAACCGCGGTGGCAGCGCCCACTCCGCCTTCGTGCCGCAAACCCTCTCCGAGTATGCCTGGTCCGAAGCCAAGATGAAGGAGAAGTTCAAGCACGACCCGGAGCAGGCGAAAAAGCTCCTCGCGGAGGCCGGATACGTCAACCCCAGTGGCCTGGAGATGTTCACCACTCAGGAGTGGTCCCAGGACGCCGAGGTGGTCCAGCATGGCCTGGCCTCGGCCGGGATCAACGTCACGGTGAAACTCGCCGCCCAACGGACCTCCACCGCGGCGATACGAGATGGCTCCCGGCAGGGGAGTTTCGACCTCGCCTTCGGCAACCTGGGCGGGCCCCAGGTCGACTTCGTCGGCTGGTGGATGGGCGACCTCATCAAGACGGGCAGCTCCTGGCATGTGACCCGCCTCAGCGACTCGAGTTTGGATAGTCTCGGTGCGGCCCAATACAAGGAGCTGGACCCTGTCAAGCGCAAGCAGATCACAGACCAGATCCAGGACCGGCTCTATGACCTGATGCCCTACGTCCCCGCCACTGCCCGCGTCTACTACCACTTCGTCAGTTGCAAAATGAAGAACTTCAAGCAGGTCCACATAGGCCGGAACCCTCAGGGCGCCAAAGCCGCCTGGATCGACACGACGGGGTGTTAGGGGCAGTAGGCGGAAGGCGGTAGAACCAGGCGGAATCTGCTCGCTCCGCTCGCTCCCTGAGCTTGCCGACCAGATGCGGTTCGTGTGGCCTTTTCCACGACCTCAGGCAATGAGCCCAGTGCGGTAAGATCCGTAACCGGGTAGGGCATTCAGTTCCAGAGGGACCCGACCTGTGCAGACGGTGTTGGTGGTCGACGACGACGTTCTGACGGCCACCGCGGTGGCCGTGACCCTCCGTAGGGAGGGCTACGACGTGATGGTGGCGGGCAGCGGACGGGAGGCTCTAGCCGTTGCCAGCCGCCAGCCGCCCCAGTGCGCCATCCTGGAGTTGGGTCTCCCGGACATGGCTGGCGTTGAGCTATGCCGGGAACTACGCAAACTCGGCCCGATGCGGGTCGTCTTCCTCACTGCAGCCGCCGAGGAGACCAACAAGGCAACCGCCTTGGGGGCTGGGGGTGACGTGTACCTGACGAAGCCGGTGAGCGCTGCGGTGTTGCTCGGCCGGGTCCGCCACCTGCTCCACGACCCTGGGCGGGCCGGTCCCGAGCCCGCCAGCCCGTCACCGCGGGTGTACGCCCTGGGCGAGGTCCGGTTGGACATGGGCTCGAGCCGGCTAGCCGTCGCCGGAGAGGACGTACGCCTGAGTCCAAGAGAGCTCCAGGTGCTCGAGGTGTTGCTCCAGGAGGCAGGTCGGGTGGTGCCCCGGGCCCAACTTCTGGCCCGAGTCTGGGGACTCGGGGTCGTCGATGAACATGTTCTGGAGCTGTTTGTCCGCAGCCTCCAGGCGAAGATGGAGCACCGGCTCGGTCACGCCGTGGGGGTTCAGGAGGTGGATGGAGAAGGCTATTGCCTTGTCGCGCCATGAGATTTACCAGCAGGCTCCACTTCCGGCTCTTCCTCAGTCACCTCACCCTGGCGGTGGTGGTGATGGTGGGGGTCGGCGTTTATCTGTTCGAGCAGATGCAGCAGGCATACCTTCGCTCCCTGGAGGACAGCCTGGAGGACTACGCGGTCCTGGCAGCCCAGCGCCTCGGCCCGCTGCTGGCCCAAGGGCGCTTCGACGAGGCCCATGGGAGCTTGTTTCAGCTTGGGCTCCGGTCCGACGTCCATGTCCTGGTGACAGATCAAAGTGGCAGGGTGGTAGGCTCCACCGAGCCGGAAGAAGCCCAGCTGCGCGGCCGTCCCTCCCAGGCCGTCGGCTTCCGCCGGGCCCTTCGTGGCCTGGCCAGCAGCGCCATCGATCCTCTCGGCGACGAGTTGGTCTACGTGGCCATCCCCATCAGCTACATGGATCCCGCCGCGGATGAGCCCCTCGTCGTGGGGGCGATCCGGGTCTCCTACAGCGTCCAGGACCTGGAGGCGCGGATCACGTCGTTCTTTACCACCATCACTGTTGGCGCCCTCGCCGCCCTGGCCATCAGCCTGTTGGGAGGCTTCGGCCTCGCCTACGGCTTAAGCCGGTCGGCGCGGCGTCTAGCCCAAGCCGCTTACACGCTGGCCCAGGGGGACCTCACCGCTCGAGTGCGGCTCACCGGGCGGGATGAACTAGCGGAAGCGGGCGCCGCTTTCGACCGGATGGCCGACCAGCTCCAGGCAACCCGCCTCGAGCGTCAAGCGCTCTTCAACACCCTCAGCCGGGACATCTACTCCGCGGTGTCGGGCATGTGGATGGCCCTGGAGGTGCTCCGGCGGGACCAGGGCCTCGATCGGCCTTCTCAGGAACTGCTGTTGGGCGGGCTTCAGGCCCAGGGGCGACGCCTACGCGGGCTGGCCACCGATCTCGTGGAAGCGGCTCGCCTCACCCGCGGAACGTTGGTGCTGCACCATACCGAGGTTTCTCTCGAAGACCTGGTGCGGGAGGTGACGGGCACTTTGATTGCAGACGCGGCCGGCAGAGGCGTCCGTTTGGAATGCACCGTGGGCGAAGACCTGCCCTCGCTGCGGGCGGACCAGCAGCGCCTCGCCGAGGCGCTGGTCAACCTGGTGGAAAACGCCCTGTCCTACACGCCGCCTGGGGGGCGGGTGCTGGTCACTGCTGAACAGGCCAATGGGCTCTGCGTCATGTCCGTTCAGGAGGAAGGCTCGCAGCCGTTCCCGGCCGACGCCGCCGCCGATGCTCTGTTTGGGCCCCTGGTCCAAGCGGGCACGCCTCCCTCCGGCAGTGCGGGTCTCAGGCTGTCCATCGCGAAGGCGGCCGTCGAAGCTCACGGAGGGCGGTTAGAGCAAGCCAGGATCACCCAGGGCGGCGTCATCTACCGCATCTCGCTGCCCGTAGGGAGCACTGTCGCCGGGACAGAGGCCGCACGCGTACAGACCCCGTGACCCCCTCGGGGCTCCCGCCTCCCATGCACGTCCAGTTTACCTACCCGACCTATGTGCGCGACGGGGCCGAGGGCATCACCGTCAATATCACCTGCCTCAAGAGCGCCCTGGAACGCAGCGGGGTGGCGGTCACCGCTCGCTGGCCCACGGTGCGGCTGACCGACCTGAACTCCAAGCTGACCCACGCAATCAAAGGGCTGGCCACGGTGCGACACTTGAGAGCAGGCTTGGTCGGCAGCCCGGACGTGGTGCACTTCCACACCGCGATCCCCAGCCACTCCGTGCTGGCCCGTATCGCCCGAGGGCTCGCTCCCCGGTCGACGCGGCCCATGATCGGGCAACTCTGGAACGCCTTTGTGGAGGAAACGGACCTGGCGTCGTCTCACTCCCTCATGGAAACCCTCTCGCATCGACTCCTCAACGGTCCGGCCCTGGCCGGCTTGGGGCTGGGGAGCTTCAAGGCTATTATCGTGTCCTCCAGCTACCAGGAGCGGCAGCTCCGCCGGGTGGGCTACCGGGGGCCCGTGCATCTCATTCCCAACGGGGTGGACCTGAAGCACTTCCGCCCGCCCGGGGGGACAGAGGAGCAGTTGCTGGACCGGGCATCACTGGGGCTGCCGTCGAGAGGACTGCTGGTTGGGTACTACGGGCATCTGACCCCATGGAAGGGCGTGCTGCATCTGGTACGCGGCTTTGGAGAGGTGGCGGCGGCGGTGCCCGACGCCCACCTGGTCATCGGGCGCACCGGCTATGGCCACGAGGAGCCGCTGCTGCGGCAGGAGATCACCCGTCTGGGGTTCGCCGACCGGGCCATCTTCCTCGGCAGGCTCGACCCGGCCGTTTTGACCCGGGCCTGCGACGTGGGCGCCCTGCCCGCCATCGGTGTGGTGGGCACCGCGGTCTTCGCCAACGTGCTGCTGGAGTGGATGGCCTCGGGTAGGCCCACTATCGCCACCGCGATTGGAACGACGTCGGAAGTGATCGTCGACGGAGAGAACGGCCTCCTGGTGCCCCCGGCGAACTCCAAAGCCATCGGGGAGGCTCTCTTCCGCCTGCTCACTGACGGCGGGCTGCGGGCCGCCATAGGTCGGGCCGCCCGAGAGACGGCCGAGAAGCGCTTCGACTGGGACACCATCGCCTGTCAAACCGCGCACGTGTACGAAAGGATGGTCCGTGGCGGCGGGGCAGAGCAGGACGGGCCTGCTTCGTGAACCTGCCCATCGCCACCTTCCGCCGTGCCGGCGGGGTCGTTCTGCGTTTGGCGGTTGGCGCCGCGTTGCTCGTTGGCCTCGTCATCGCGGCGGGCCCCGGAGACCTGCTGGCTCAGCTTGGTACCCTCGATCTCGCCTGGCTGGCAATCGCAGGGGCCTTGTATACGGCGTCCCTCCTCCTCCGAGGACTCAGAATCTGGGTGCTCTTGAAGGCCTCCGCGCCCAGTCCTGGCTGGGTGAATATCGCGGCGTGCAGCACCCTGGGCTGGTCACTCAACAACGTGCTCCCATTTCGGATCGGCGACATCATCCGGCTCTACCTCGTCAGCCGCCACGCTGCAGCGGCCGTCCCTGTGGTGCTCCTCGCCTTTGTGGCGGAGCGGGCGCTGGATGTCGCCGTCCTGGGGACCGTTGTCTTAGGAGGCGTGACCCTGTTTGGCCTCCCCGGGCTCGCCTCCGGGCAGAGCTTTGGCCTCTATGTGTTCGGGGCCATGATCCTGGTGGGAGTCCTGGGTGCGCTCGCCTCGCTGTGGGTGATCCGTCACAGCGGTTCGGTGCGGCAAGGCCCCCGCTGGCTGGACGCGGCGTCCGCGCGGGTCACGACAGGCTTGGGGATGCTTCGGGAAGCCCTGTGGACCTACTTCCGCCCCGGGACCGGCTCAGCCGCTCTTGCGCTCAGTGTCGGGGCCTGGGTGCTGCAGGGCGCCGAATACGGCGCCTTCTTCCAGGCCATGGGAATTACCGCTCAGCCGTTGTTGTTCGCTCTTGGCTTCGCGGCATTCATGCTCACCTTTGCCGTGAATTTCGTCCCCGGGCAGGTGGGCACGTTCGAGGCGCTGTTTGTTGCGGCGTTTGCCGCAATGGGGGTCTCGGACCTCGACTCGTTGCTCGCAGTGGCGCTCGTGACCCACGTGGCCAATACCCTGTTCCTGTCGCTGTTGGGGCTCTTCAGCTACCTGAAGCTGGGCATGTCCTGGAGCATGCTGCGAGGTTACTTCCGCTCCCCCAGCGTGGCCTGACAGCTTGGGGCTCGAATCACATTTGGCCATTGAGGGTCAAGAGTTGTATACTTTCCGCTCGGGCCGGGCATACGGGAGGTCGATTCGGGGGAGGTTCATGGTTCGTCTTCTCACCATTCATCGGTCGGCGGCAACGGCCAAGGGGCGGGGGCTATTGCTGGTGCTTTGCCTTACCCTTCTGGCGGCGGTCAGCGCCGCATCACCGCAGGTCCTCGCTCCGGACACCCGCACTGACGTACAGATCCCACCTGCCAGCTTCGACCCTGGCGCACAGAACTCACCCCCTGCACTCGGCACCAAGCACGTCGTCGTCCTGGTCATGGATGGAGCACGCTTCGACCATACCTTCGGGGATCCCTCCCACCAATGGGTACCCCGCTTGTGGGGCGAACTGGCTCCTCAGGGGACGGTGATCCAGCGCTTCTTCAACAACGGCCACACCATTACCACCAGCGGCCACGCAACCCTCTCGACGGGGCGGCGCGAGCGTGTGCTGGGAGAAGACTTGGGGCAGTTTTCGGATCTCACGGTGTTCGAGGCGCTCCGCGAACAGCGCGGTCTGCCGAAGGAGGCGACCTGGCTGATTGTGGGCAAGAACAAGCTCTTGCACGTCTTCAGCCGGTCGATAGGCCACCGGCGCTATGCCCCAGCGATTTGGGGGGAAGAGACCAACGATCCCAGGGTCGCCGAAGAGCTGTGGCGGGTCCTGGAGACTCACCGGCCGGTCCTCACGGTGGCCGCCTTCCCTTCAGCCGATGTGCGCGCACACAGAGGAGATTGGAATGGCTACATTGCGGCCATTACGGGCTTCGACACCATTGCGGCAGAAACCTGGCGACGCATCCAGGCCGACCCGGTCCTCGGAGGAAGAACCACGCTCTTCATCACCCAGGACCATGGCCGTCAGTACGACGATTGGACGCGCCACGGGGACGACTCCGAGGGGTCAAGGCGCATCCCGTTCGTCGCCCTGGGCCCGGATATCACCGTCGGAGCGGTCTCCGAACGGGAACGCTCTCTACGCGATTTGGGCGTTACCGTGTCGGCCCTGCTGGGGGTCAGCATTCCCGGGGCCAATGGGGAGGTCATCGAAGAGATCCTCAAGCCGGCCAGCCTGGAAGCCGTGGAGATCGCGGAGGAGCTTCAGGCAGCCAAGGATGCGCTCACTCCGGTGCCGTAGAGGCCTCAAGGGTGCGCCCGCCACCACTCCTCGAGGATCCCCTGTAGCCGCTGGACCACCTCCGGTTGCTGTGCGGCATAATCCCATGTCTCTTCGAGGTCTTTCCCCAGGTCATAGAGGAAGCGTTCCCCGGAAGCTCGATCGAAGACCAGTTTCCAGTTTGCCTGACGTATCGCCACCAGGGTTCGGTCGGCGCGTTCTACCACCGTAGCCTGCTGAGACCCGTCTGCACCGCCCGCGAGGGGCAGGAGACTCTTGCCCTCAAGCCGTCCACGCTCTTTGATGCCCATCGCATCAAGCACCGTGGGCATGACGTCGATGGTTTGGACGGGAGTTGAAACAATGGTGGGAGCTATCAGGGGTGGGTAACTGAGCAGCAGAGGGATCGCGACCATCACCTGGCTGACAGAAGCGTTGTGGAACCATTGCCCACCCTCACCCAGTGCCTGGCCGTGGTCGGCCAGCACCACCACCAGCGTCCGATCCCAGAGCTCGGTGTCCCGTAGCTGTTGCAGGAGACGCCCTACCTCCAGGTCCACGTAGGTCACCTCGCCCGCGTACGCGGCGCGGATGTGCTGTAGGTCCCGGGGGCCAGGCTGCCCCCCCTCCTGTAAGAAACGGATCGTAGCCCAGTCGCCATCGAACGGTCCGGTATAGTCCGAGTCGTACAGACGGTCATACGGTGGCGGAGCCGCGTACGGATAGTGAGGGTCGAAGTAGTGGACCCATAAAAAGAAAGGACTGGCTTGACCCCCTCTCAGCCATGCCAAAGCGGCATCGGTGGCCAGCTCCGCCCGGTCCCACAGCTGTTCTTCCAGGCCCGTCGTGGCCGCAGCCGCATCTTCGGCGATCTTGGCCAACGGCACCTCATCTAGCAGCCGTTTGAGCAGCCGAGAGGTCTGCCCGACCACCGGGTTCGCCATATGGGGCGGGAGCCCCTGGGTCATGTCCTCATACACGTCGAAGCCGCGCTGGAGGTTCGAGTACTCAGGGCGCAGCCCGATGTAGCTGTAAAAGCCGGCCGTGCGGTAGCCGGCGGCCTTGAGGACCATGGGAAGGGTGTCGAAGCGATCGGGGAGCAGCGAGCCGATATGGTCTCGGCCACCATGAGTGGCAGGATAGACGCCGCTGAACAGGGAGAGGTGCGTGGGAAGCGTCGTCGGCTGCACTGTGGTTGCGCCAGTAAAAACGGCGGCTTCCTGGGCCAGCCGGTCCAAGTTCGGCGTTTTCACGATGGTATTCCCGTAGGCGCCCAGGTAGTCGGGGCGCAACGAGTCCATGGTGACGATGACGATATTGGGCCGCTCCTCAGGTCCCGTGATGGGCGCGGCTGGGAGGGCCCACCGCCGGCTGACCTCCCCGACCTGAAAACCGCTGTTGCCCGCGACGCGGCCGGTGAAGGCCAGGACGGCCGGGGCTGCGACGGCCCCGAGCGCGACCAGCCCCATAACGGCGGCTAGCTGCGGCCGGCGGCCAATGGCCCTCCCGAGGGAAGGCGCCAGGAGAAAGTGAAAGACGAGCGTGGCGCCGAAGGCTATCGCGAAGACCAGGGGCTCGTCAGCCTTTACCGGCAAGCGGTTCGCTCGGGTACTCGCCTGGGCGGCGAAACCTAGGCCTACGCGGGCGCCCAGGAGGATGAGCACGAGGCTGCCAGGCAGAAGCAGCCCGGCGACGCCGCGAAGGGGCGCCCGCCCGAAGCCGAGGAGGCCTCCAAGCACCGCCCCGAGGACTCCTAGGCTTCCCGCCTCCACCAGCCCGGTCGCGAGGACGACTTCATACTCCAGCCTGAGGCCGGTTCCCAGGGCATCCAGCCCCGTCCGGGCGGCCACCAGTATCGCACCCAGGATAGAGCCCAGGTAAGCGCCCAGGATGATCCCGCGCCGGACCCCGTGTATCATTGTCCCACGCCTATTCTGAATTATAGGGGGTAGCGGCGAACAGGAGGCGGTAGGCAGAAGGCAGTGACGGGTGGTGTGCACTGCTCCCTGAAAGCCCAGCCTTCTCGTCTGCCGGAACCGCAGGAGCACCCGTGACCAGTAGCCTCGTGGAACTACATCTCAAGACCGCCCTCGCCACCGCGCCTTACACCCGTGCCCTCAAGGACGGCGCCGTTACCTCGGACCGCGTCACGCTGGACTTCGTTGAGATCTCAAGGATCCAGGACGCTTTCCCCAGGATGGTCCGGGAACAGACCTACGACGTCTCCCAGATGTCGCCCACGACCTACCTCGTCGCCCGCTCCTTTAACAAGCCCGTCACGGCCATCCCCGTCTTCTTGAACCGTCACTTCCATCACGATGTCGTCGCCTACAACGTGAGTTCGGGGATCCGCACCCCGAAGGACCTGGAAGGCAAACGGGTGGGCATCGGCTCCTGGACCATCACTACCGGCGTCTGGGGGCGCGTCATGCTCCAGGACCTCGGCGTAGACCTCGAGGCCATCAACTACGTCTCTTTCGAGGACCCTCACGTGGCGGAGTACCGGGAGCCGGCGATAGTGACCCGCGCCCCGGCGGGCAAGACCCTCAACGGTATGCTGGCTACCGGTGAGCTGGATGCCGCCATCGCGGCGGGCATCCAGGAATCTGAGCAGGTCAAACGCCTCATTCCCGACACGCGTTCCGTCGAAGAGGCCTGGTACCGCCGCACCGGGATCTATCCCATCGTCCACACCGTCGTCGTCAAGGACGCGTTGTTGCAGGCTCACCCCTGGCTGGGTGGCGAGCTGTTCCGCATGTTCACTGAGGCCAAGGACCGCTACCTGGACGCCCTCTGCAAGCGGGCGGCATCCGCGTCAGGTGGAGCCGCACCTGCCGAAGGGATGTCCTCCGATGAAGAGCGTATCCTCTGGCAGTCCCGGGTCCTCAATGGCGATCCCCTCCCCTACGGGGTAGAGCCAAACCGCCGCTCCCTCGAGGCGCTCATTGGCGCCTGCCTTGACCAGCGCATCATCCCGACCCGTCTCGTCCCCGACCATCTGTTCGTCTCGTCGCCGCTATAAAAATCTTGCCACGGCGAGGTTGTTAGAAGCCACAAGCCCAGCCGGAACGCCTGACGGGGTGGGGAAGAAAAAACCGCGAGGGTGGGCGGGCGGGCCCACCGATCCGGGGTGCGGTGACTCCGGTAGAGTAGG
>CAZPYZ010000066.1:0-12357 GCA_964590215.1 uncultured Dehalococcoidia bacterium
GATCATGCCTAGTCTCGTGGGCTCGGAGATGTGTATAAGAGACAGCTTCAAGATCTCGGGAGGTAAGCGTATTTTCCGAATGAGCCCGCTCCATCACCACTTTGAGCTCCTCGGCTGGTCAGAGCCCCAGGTGACGCTTCGGTTCTGGATCATGGCCATCGTCGCGGCAATGGTGGCCATCGCCCTGGCGCTGGCATGACCTCCTGTGTTCCCTCTCCCGCTGGGAGAGAGTGAGGGTGCGGGCAGTACCGTGGACCTGCGTGGACGGAAAACCACCGTCCTCGGTCTGGGCATCGAGGGCATGGCGTTGGTGCCGTACCTTGTCGCCCAGGGGGCGGAGGTTACGGTGAGCGACAGCCGGTCTGCTGAGGCATTGCGGGAGAACCTCTCCAAGATCCGTGGCCTTCCCGTCCGCCTCGCCCTCGGCGGCAACCACCCTGAAGACTGCGTCAGGGCCGACATCGTCTTCGTCAGTCAGGGCGTACCCCTGGATATTCCTGCCCTGAGGGAAGCAAAAAAACATGGCGTGCCCTTTAGCTCCGTGACGAAGCTCTTCATGGATCTGTGCCCAGCGCCCATCGTCGGCATCACCGGCAGCGCCGGTAAGAGCACCACTACCGCTCTGGTCGGGGAGATATTCATGGCTGCTGGTCGAAAGACGCTGGTGGGCGGGAACCTTGGAACCATGCTCCTCGACCGGTTGGCGGAGATCACCCCCGACCACTGGGTCGTGCTCGAGATCAGCCACACTCAATTGGAGCTGACGGACCGCAGTCCCCACGTTGCAGCGGTTACCAACATCTCTCCTAGCCACGCCGATCGCTACCCCGTGCTGGAGGATTACATCGAGCTGAAGAAGCGCATCTTCCTGTACCAGGGGCCGTACGACTGGGTCGTGCTCAACGCCGACGACCCCGTGACGAGAGCCATGGCCCATCAGAGCCGTTCCCGCGTGCTCTGGTTCTCCGCCGCGCCTGACAGCTCGCAAGACGGCGCCTTTGTCGAGGCAGGAAGGGTGGTGCTCCGCCTGAACCGCCAAGAAAGGCCTGTGGTCCCGGTGTCCGGCATTCGGTTGCTCGGTCAACACAATCAAGCTAACGTCGTGGCCGCCTGCGCCATCGCTGGAGCCGCCGGGTTGCCAGCCGAGGCCATGGCCCGAGCTGTCCGGGAGTTCTCTGGCGTTCCTCACCGCCTGGAATGGGTCCGGCAGGTCGATGGCGCCGATTACTACGACGACAGCATTGCGACCACGCCCGATCGGGTCATCGCTGGCCTCAGGTCCTTTGACAGACCCATCGTGCTGCTCGGCGGGGGAAGGGACAAGCATTTGCCCTTGGGCCACTGGGCGACAGAGGTGACCCGCCGGTGCATTGGAGTGGTGTGCTTCGGTGAGGCGGGGTGGCTCCTCGAAGCAGCGCTCCGGACTGTGTGGAACAAGCCCTCCTGCCTGGTCCGGGTGGCGAGCCTCGAGGAAGCCGTTCCGGCCGCGCAGGACCTTGCCAACCCCGGCGATATCGTCCTCCTCTCGCCAGCGTGTACCAGCTTTGACGCGTACCCCAATTTCGAAGTGCGGGGAGAGCATTTCAAGCGCTTGGTCGCCGCGCTGCCCGAAAGAGACCGGGGGGGCCAGGCATGAGGCGCCCTCTTGCTCGTTTGAGCAGGCACGGGACTGCTCGCCCTGAAGACGCCGCCCCGCCGTCTCGAACCACCGCCCGCGCATGTTTCCCGGCCCGGGCGGGTAAGGCAGCGCTTCCACGCGCGAGGGACAGGTCGCAAAGCGACCTGTCCCTCGCAAGAATCAGATTGGGGGAGAGGCAGGCGAAGCCGGCCGAGGCCGCGGAATGCTAGCCCCATTGGTTTCTCTCTCGCGTCCCCGGCCCGACTACCTCCTGCTGGCTTTCGTCGGCGCCCTAGTGGTCATCGGCCTCCAACTGGTCTACAGCGCCACCTTCGCACTGGCCATCACCGAGTACGAGAATGTCATCTACTTCCTGCAGCGCCAAGCCGTTTGGGCCTGTATCGGCACCGTCCTGCTCCTCCTGCTCATGCGCCTCGATTACCACGTCTGGAGGGTCCTGGCGCCGGTGCTGCTGGCCCTGACGGTGGCGGTCCTCGTCCTCGTCCTCATTCCACAGTTCTCCGTGGCGCAATATGGGGCAAGCCGCTGGCTTCGCCTGGGCCCGCTGCCGCCGGTTCAACCGAGTGAGTTTGTGAAGCTGGCGCTGGTCATTGGTCTCGCCGCCTGGCTCTCCCACCCGAGCCACAGACCTGACCGGTTCTACGCGGGCTTCCTGCCCCCGTGGGTCTTTCTCGGTGTCCTGACCGTGATGATCATGAAACAGCCGGACCTGGGGACCGCGCTGGTGATCCTGCTGACGTCGACTACCGTCTTCTTCCTCGCCGGCGCTGATGTCCGGTCCCTGGCCCTTCTCTGCGCCGGCGGGATCGTCGCGGGCGGGGCCCTCATCGGGAGCGCCTCCTATCGGGTGGAACGCTGGGCCTCGTTCCTCGACCCTTGGCAGGACCCCGCCGGGATCGGGTTTCACATCATCCAGCTCCTGATCGCCTTGGGCAGCGGAGGCATCTTCGGGCTAGGCGTGGGTGCCAGCCGCCAGAAGTTCTTCTACGTCCCAGGCGCACACACCGACGGCATCTTCGCTATCCTTGGGGAGGAACTGGGCTTGGTGGGGTGTCTGGTGGTGATCCTCCTGTACGCAGGGCTGGTCTATCGTGGCGCTCGGATCGTGCAACAGGCGCCGGACCTGTTTGGTCAGCTCCTGGCTGCCGGCGTTATTAGTTGGATCGCCTACCAGACCCTCGTCAACATCGGTGGGATCACCCGGTCCATTCCCCTCACTGGGATACCGTTGCCCTTCCTCAGCTATGGCGGCTCATCGTTGGCGGCAACCCTGGCGGCCATAGGCATCCTGCTCAACATCTCCCGCCAGTCCGTCCCATCTCACTCAGGGGGAGGGTCACGGTGAGGGCACTTGCCTGAGTTCATCGGTCCACGTGGGGGCGTCCGTTCATGCGGCTGGTAGTCTCGGGCGGCGGCACCGGAGGCCACGTGTACCCGGCCCTGGCAGTGCTGGCCGCGCTGCGGGAACCTCCTTCTAACCTCACTCCCAAGGACATCCTCTACATCGGCGTCCGAGGCCGCACCGAGGAGCGCCTCGTCCCTCAGGCCGGTTATCCCTTCGCCCCGGTGGCTGCCGGAGCCGTTCTGGGACGGGGTCCCTTCACTGTTGCGCTCAGCGGGGCGCGCATCGCGCTGGGAACCCTCCGGGCCTTGACTTACCTACGGTCTTTCCGCCCCGACGCCATCCTCGCGACCGGCGGCTACGTCAGCGTCCCCGTTGCCCTCGCGGGGTGGCTGGCCCGCATCCCGGTCCTGCTCTACTTACCGGACGCGGAGCCTGGCTTAGCGGTACGGCTGCTCGCCCGGGTCGCCACCCGCATCGCGGTTACGGTCCCCCCTCGCGCCCACCCTCTCCCCCCCGGCAAGCTTGCCGTCACCGGCTACCCGGTCCGGCCTGGCCTCGACGCCCAGACCAGGGACCAAGCCTGCCAATACTGGCACCTGGATTCATCCGTTCAAACACTCCTCGTCTGGGGCGGCAGCCAAGGGGCCCATGCAGTGAACGTCGAGATCGGCGAGCAACTCCCCCGGCTCCTAGAGTTATGTCAACTCATCCACGTCTCCGGAGAGGCGGATCACGAGAGTCTGGGAACGCAGGCTTCCAGTCTGCCCGAAACCCTTCGCTCCCGCTACGTTCTCCGCTCCTACCTCCACGATGGCGTGCCCGAGGCCCTGGCCGCGGCGGACCTGGCTGTCTCCCGAGCCGGCGCCTCCGTCCTGGGGGAGTTCCCCATCGCACGACTCCCCTCCATCCTGGTCCCCTATCCCCACGCCGGCGCCCACCAGGCCCTCAACGCCCGCTTCCTGGTGGACGCCGGCGCGGCAGTGTTGCTGCCTGAGGAACGGGTCCGAGAGCTCGTCCCCACCATCGAGCGCCTCCTGAGCGACCGGCCGACCATGAGCGCGATGAGGGATCAGGCCGCGTCCCTGGCCCGACCCAACGCAGCCAGAGACATCGCCGCCCTCATCACCGAGCTTGCGGGCCGAGCCAGGATCCCCGACGGTGAGCCGGAAGCAGGGGCGAGCCGAGAACCGGGCTCTGCGCGAGGTCACGGTGGGACTCTTAAGGGATCGGACGTGGCTCGGTGTTGACGGGTCCCGGCACTGCCCACTTCGTCGGCATCGGCGGCATCGGAGTCAGCGCTCTGGCCCGGATGCTCCTGCGGCGGGGCTGGCAGGTGACCGGTTCGGATCTGCGGGCCAGCGAGATCACCGATGACCTGTCCCGCCACGGAGCCCGCATCCATATCGGCCATGGAGCCGCCCACGTGGGCAATCCAGACTTCGTGGTGTACACAGCCGCGGCCCGGGACGACAACCCCGAACTGCAGGCCGCCAGGCGCAGAGGCATCCCCACGATTAAACGAGCCGAGCTGCTGGGGCACTTGATGGCAGGCAAGCGCGGCATCGCCGTCGCTGGTACTCATGGCAAGACCACGACCACGGCCCTCATCGGCCTGGCACTGGTCAGAGCTGGCCTTGATCCCACCGTCTTCATCGGCGGGGAGGCCCCGGAGCTGGGAGGAAACTACCGGGAAGGCTCCGGCGACCTGCTGGTCGCCGAGGCCGACGAGTTCGACGGTTCTTTCCTAAAGCTCAAGCCGGAGATCGCCGTCATCACCAACATCGAGCCTGAGCACCTGGATTTCTACGGTGATTTTGAGCACGTTAAGACGGCATTCCATCAGTTCATGGAGGGCGCAACAGGTCCGGTTGTCTACTGCGCAGACGACCCGGTGCTCCAAGAGATGTTGCCTGACCTTCGTCCGGAGGCTCCACAACATGCCGTGGAAACCCGTGAGGCCTGCGCGGTTTCCTACGGGATCCAACAGGACGCCCAGTGGCGGGCCCAGGATCTAAGGCCCAACGACGCCGGAGGCTTCGACTTCCTCGCCTCTCTCAACGGAGCCCCCTTTGGCAGCTTCTCACTCCGCATCCCAGGCCGGCACAACGTAAGCAACGCACTGGCAGCCATCGCGGTCGTCGCCCCGCAGGGCGTCTCACCGAACTGCCTGCAAGCCGCCCTCAGGGAATTTGGGGGCGTGAAGCGCCGCTTCCAGGTGCTGGGCACCAGCGACGGCGTCACCGTCGTCGACGACTACGCCCACCATCCCACGGAGGTTCGCGCCACTCTTGCCGCGGCGCGCGCCCGCTACCCCGGCCGTCGCATCCAGTGCCTTTTTCAACCCCACACGTACAGCCGCACCCGGACCCTTATGCCTTTGTTCGCCGACGCGTTCGTGGACGCCGACAAAGTCTGGATCACGGAGATCTACCCAGCCCGGGAGGAGAACCTGTGGGATGTCACCGGAGAAGAACTCTCCCGCAACATCCGCCACCCGGCCATCGCCTTCGTTGGAGACCTCCATCATGCTGGGGAACAGGTGCTCCCCGATCTCGAACCGGGGGACGTGCTGTTGCTCCTCGGCGCCGGTGACATCTACCACCTCGGCCCCGTCATTCTGGCTTCTTCGGCAGACTCAGAATGAACTCCGCGAAGAATCGGTCATGCCGCATGGCGGCGCCACTGAGGATGAGAACCCGCTACCTGTCATTGCGAGCAGCCGCAGGCAGCTGTCAGCCGCCGGAAACCGGGAATGACATCAGCCGAGGGTACTGTCCTGCTGATGAAGGAAGCATCTGGTGGGGAGGCCCCGCTGCCACCAGACCCTTCGTGCCTCAGGGTGACAGATGGCGTGTCCGGTGTTATTGAAAGGAGCAGCGGCGGGGCGGGGATCAGGAACGTGTTGAACGACCGCTTCCTCTCTCGCCTGGAACAGATGGTCCCAGTTCTCCGAGACGAGCCCATGACCCGCCACACCACCCTGAGCATTGGCGGCCCAGCGGCTGCGTACGCGCAGGTGACCCAGGCCTGCCAGCTCCGGGCTATCGCAGGACTGGCCCGAGAGTGGGAAGTGCCCCTGTTCATGGTAGGCGCAGGCAGCAATCTCCTTGTGAGCGAGGCAGGCATCGATGCCCTGGTGGTCCAGACCTGGGCTAACGCGGCTACCGTTCGTCCCTCGGACGCGGCCGACCCGTGGCCCACCCCCAAGAGCACAGGCCTCAGAAGCGCTGTCCCCGGGAGCACCTGCCCCAGGGGCGCCAACCCTGGGACCGCAGGCGTTTTGCCTGCCCGAGAGGAGGAGGGGCCAGCTGCCGGCTCTCGGGTACCGCCCTGCGACCCGGAGGCAGGGGTGAGGGCGTGGGTGTACAGCGGCGCTCCCCTCCCCCGTCTCGCCTATGAGGCCGCCGGAGTTGGGCTGGCGGGCCTGGAATGGGCCGTGGGCATCCCAGGCACCGTGGGCGGCGGCGTCGTGAACAACGCCGGCGCCCATGGCTCCGACATGGCGGCGGTGATTCGCAGGATCCGCGTCACGGATGGACGCGATGAGCGCATCATCGAACAAGGGGACTTGGGATACGGTTACCGCGAGAGCAACTTCCGCACGCGCTGGGCGGCCGATCCGCCTGTGGTCCTGGAGGTCGAGATCGCCCTGCACGCGGACAGCCCCAAGGCCATTCGCCACCGCATCGCGGAGCACGCGGCCCATCGCCGCGCCACCCAGCCGGGCCAGCGCAGCGTCGGCTCCATCTTCAAGAACCCGCCGGGCAAGGCCGCCGGGTGGCTCATCGAGCAGGCCGGTTTGAAGGGCCGGCGCGCCGGTGACGCCCAGATCTCCACCAAGCACGGCAACTTCATCGTCAATCGCGGGAGGGCCCGAGCGTCGGACGTGAACGAGCTCATCCGCTTGATTCAGGACACTGTTAAAGCGCAGTTCGGGGTCCAACTGGAGCTCGAGATCCAGCCCGTGGGTGAAGAGTCATCGTGAGCGCACTTCCTCCCAGCTTCAGTTCCCAGGGCTGCGTGGGGGCCTCACATGCCGGAGGCAACTCGAAGAGGGGGCTGCCTCCGGCAAGGAATTCGAGGGAGCAGGCAGCCAAAGGTGACCGAGACTGGGAAGCCCTGCCACGCCAATGCCGGCTGCTACCCGGAGTCTATGCCTGAGAAGATCCGCGTCGCCGTCCTCTTCGGTGGCCAATCGGTGGAGCATGACGTCTCACTCCTCTCCGCGCGCTCCGTCATCGGCGCCCTCGACCCCGACAAGTACGAGGCCGTTCCCATCGCCATTACCAGGGAAGGCCACTGGCTCCCTCCTGGTGCCGCCACAGCGCTTCTGGGGGGTGGCGGTGATCGGAGCCACGACCGTGAGGGAGTGGTGGCTCCTGTGGGAGGCGCCGGCCGTGCGGAACCGGGACACGAAGAGGTCCTTGCCCCGGCAGACGTCCCCAACCTCATCTTGGCACCGGGCGCGGCCGCTGATTTCGGCCACTTCGACGTCGTTTTCCCCCTGGTCCACGGCACCCAAGGCGAAGATGGCACAATCCAGGGCCTGCTGGAGCTAGCGAGCCTTCCCTACGTGGGCGCCGGCGTGCTTGCAAGCGCCGCCGGCATGGACAAGTTCACCATGAAACGGCTGTTCCGTGACGCAGGCTTGCCCATCCCCCGCTTCCTGGCAGTGACCAGGAGGCACGGCCTCCCAGCCATTGAACGACTGGTCGCCGAAACCATCGGCTACCCCTGCTTCGTGAAGCCGGCCAACGGCGGCAGCAGCGTTGGCATCACCAAAGTCCACACCGAGGAAGAACTGCAGCGCGCTCTTGAGCTGGCCCTCCAGTTGGACCGGAGAGCCCTGGTGGAGGAGGCCATCGATGCCCGAGAGCTGGAATGCAGCGTCCTCGGCAACGACGACCCCCAGGCCTCTGCCATCGGGGAGATCGTTCCCGGCAGGGAGTTTTACGATTACCAGGCGAAATACTTCGACCAGCGCACCCAGTTGTGCATCCCCGCGCCGGTACCCGAGGAGGTCGCCTGCCGGGTCCGCTCCCTCGCGATAGAGGCATTCCGGGCCATCGACTGTGCCGGCATGGCGCGAGTGGATTTCTTTCTCCGCCGGGCCGACGGGACTCTCTTTGTCAACGAGATCAACACCATCCCAGGCTTTACCAGCGTCAGCATGTACCCAAAGCTCTGGGAGGCTTCCGGCGTCAGCTATCGGGAACTGGTGGACCGCCTCATTCAGCTTGCCCTGGAGCGCCACACCGAAAACGAGGCAACGCGGCGGCGCTACACTTCCAGGGGAACAGGGCCATGATCGCTGGGGAAGGACTCATCTTCCTGGTGCCCGCTTTAGCGCGTGCGCGCTCGGGCGGGCCCCCACCGCCCCATCGTG
The DNA here is from genome assembly GCA_964590215.1 of uncultured Dehalococcoidia bacterium. Taxonomy (GTDB): domain Bacteria; phylum Chloroflexota; class Dehalococcoidia; order SHYD01; family SHYD01; genus CAZPYZ01. The sequence goes on from CAZPYZ010000066.1 coordinate 8,371, forward strand.
CTGAAGCGCGTGCTACCAACCCACCGCTGACTCCTGCTTTCCGCCTACTGCCTTTGACCTACCGGCTGCGGGGGGCGGAGCGTTGAGGCTCCTCGCCTGGCTCCTCGCTATCGGGACAGGGACCGCCCTGGGGGTGGCTGCCTTCCGTTACCCGGTGCTTGCGGTCTCCGAAGTGGAGGTTGCCGGCCTGCAACGTGTGGCAAAGCAGCCCGTGATCGACCGCCTCGCCTTCGAAGGCCGTAATATCCTCACGCTCGACCTCGATGCAGCCGCGTCCTCCCTCCAGGAAGACCCCTGGGTTCGCGGCGTGCGGTTTCAGCGCCAGCTCCCCGGGCGGGTCCTTGTTACCGTAGAGGAGCGGTCCCCCAAGGCCCTCTGGCAGGTCGGGAATCGCTTCTATTCCGTGGACCTCGACGGCACCGTCCTGGAGGAGGTCCTCGCCGGCAGCTCCTTCTTCTCGGTGGATCTGGACAGCCCAGGCCCGGACACAGGCGCGACGAGAGGCATCTCGCCGGGGCGTCCTGGCGCCCCTCCGGGCACGACGCCAGCCCTGCCGGTCATCAAGGACCTGGACGGCGCGGCGCCGCATCCGGGGGAGCGGCGAGACGCGGAGGCCGTGGCCCTGGCCGTCCGGCTGACCGACCTGGTGCCGCGAGAGCTGGGCGAGCAGCCCCGTTCTTTCGAATATCTCAGCCATGGCGGCCTGGTGGTAGAGACGGACAAGGGGAAACGGGCCCGATTCGGCGACAGCGCCGACGTCCTCTGGAAGATGGCCGTCTGGAAAGCCATCCTCAAAGAGGCCGGAGACCGGCGGCTCAAGGCTGGCCACGTCGACCTCCGCTTCGGTGACCGCCCCTTTTTCCGCCCGTGATAAGCAGTAGGCGGAAGGCAGAAGGCAGGAGGCACTGCCCCCGCCGCCTACTGCCTATCCGCCTACGGCCTTCTGAGTACGGCCCTCCGCCGGTCCGCTTACCGCTTTCCGCCTTCCCTGGACAGGGGGCAACGGAGTGACCTTCGCGGCCATCGACGTCGGCACCACTAAGGTCTGCACCCTGGTGGGACAAGTCCTCCCTACCAACGGCGACCTCCAGGTCCAGGGCGTCGGCATCACCCCGGCCCGTGGCCTCCTGAAGGGCGTGGTGGTCAACATAGACGAGTGTTCCGAGGCGATCCGGGCCTCCGTCCAACGGGCAGAACGCTCCAGCGGCAGCCGCGTCCTCTCCGCCCACGTCGGTATCACGGGCAGCCACGTCTCCGCTACCGCCACCCGCAGCACGGTCACCATCAACCGTAGCGACCGCCTGGTTACCGAAGAAGATGTCGCCCGAGTCCTGGAGACAGCCCGTGGCTCCGCCGCCATTCCTACCAACAAAGAGGTGATCCACGTGGTTCCTCGCTGCTACCTGCTGGACGGCCAGGAAGGCGTCCGCAACCCGGTGGGCCTGCATGGCTTCCAACTCGACGCGGAGGTCCATATCATCCACGGGGCGATGACCTCTATCCGGAACCTAACCAAGTGCGTAGAGGGAGCCGGCGTGCGGGTGGAGAACCTGGTGCTGGAACCGCTGGCTAGCGCCGAGGCCGTCCTCACCGACGACGAGCGGGAGACAGGGGTCGCTCTGGTCGACATCGGTGGGGGCACCACCGACGTCGCCGTGTTTTACCAGGGCAGCATCTGCCACATGGCGGTGGTCCCCGTCGGTGGCCACCTGTTTACCCAGGACCTCGTCATCGGGCTGCGCACTCCCTACGCTGCCGCCGAAAGGGCAAAAATCGAGTCGGGGTCCGTCCAGCCTGACTCCATTGCCGCGGATGAGATGCTGGAGATGGAAGCCTTTGGAGCCGGGGGCCCCCGCCCTGTCTCGCGGCGGCTCATGAGTGACCTGTTGCGGGCCCGGTGTGACGAACTGCTGGAGCTGGTTTACGCTGCAACCAGGCAATCAGGGTATAACGCCCTTCTCCCTGCCGGGATCGTGTTCACGGGAGGCTCCGCAAACCTTCCTGGCCTCGTCGAAGTAACGGAGAAGGCCTTGACGCTGCCGGCCCGCATCGGCGTGCCTCAGGGCGTCATCGGGCTGGTGGACACCATCCGCGATCCCGCCTACGCAACCAGCGTGGGCCTGCTGCAATGGGCGGCGCGCTATGGGGAAGAGGACGGGTATGACACCCGGCAAGGCGCGTTCATGAGTTTCCTTCAAAACCTGCTACACTGGCTCCGGCCCGGCGGAGGCCGGGAGTGAGGTTTCGGGACCAGGGGCGCGGGAACCTGGGAATGTAGAGAGTGGGAACGTAGGAACGTAGAGACGGGAACGTATCGACCGGGAAACCAGGGTTCGGGCCCTCAGGTTCCTAGGTTCCTAAGTTCCTGGCTGCCTAGGTTCCTCGGTTCCTCCGACACAGCGGGAGGAGGCATCGATGGCGGGCAAGAAAGACGGAACGAACCCCGAAGACCGGCAGGCCACCCTGAAAGTCGTCGGGATCGGCGGCGGCGGCTGCAACGCCATCAACCGCATGATCCAGGAACGCCTCTTGGGCGTTGAATTCATCGCCGTCAACACTGACGCCCAGGACCTGCTCAGGTCTGAGGCACCCCTCCGTATCCGCATCGGAGACAAGATCACCGGCGGGCTCGGCGCGGGAGGCGACCCCACCAAGGGAGAGAAGGCAGCCAAGGAGAGCCAGGACGACCTCCTGGAGACCCTCCAGGACGCCGATCTCGTCTTCATCACCGCCGGTATGGGCGGCGGGACGGGGACCGGCGCCGCTCCCATCGTCGCTGAGGTGGCCAAGGAGGTCGGCGCCCTTGCCGTCGCGGTGGTCACCAAGCCCTTCTCCTTCGAGCTATCCCGGCGGCGCATGGTGGCCGAGGAGGGCATCCAGCGCCTCCAGGAGCAGGTGGACACCCTCATCGTTATCCCCAATGATCGCCTGCTGGCCGTCACCGACAAGCGGCTCCCTCTGGCCGAGGCCTTCCGCATGGCCGACGACGTCCTGCGCCAGGGCATCCAGGGCATTTCCGAGCTCATCACCATCGCCGGCGACATCAACCTCGACTTCGCCGACATCAAGACCGTCATGCAGAACGCCGGCCAGGCCCTCATGGCCATCGGCTGGGGCGAGGGCGACGAGCGCGCTTCGGCCGCGGCCCGGCAGGCTATTGCCAGCCCCCTGCTCGACGTCTCCATCGACGGCGCCACCGGCGTCCTCTTCAACATCACCGCCGACGAGAGCCTCGGCATCCACGAGGTCAGCGACGCCGCCGAGATCATCGCCAAGTCCGTCGACCCCAACGCCAACATCATCTTCGGCACCGTCACCGACCCCCGCATGGACGGTAAGATCAAGATCACCCTCATCGCGACCGGTTTCAAGGGATCGTCTTTGGGCGCCCGCAAGCTGGACACCGGCATCGACAAGGACATCGTTCGCCGCCTCGTCCCCCAGGGTGTGGACGAGCCCTCGGAGCTAGATATCCCGCCCTTCCTGCGGAGGGCGCGGACTATCGGGTGATCCCAGTCTGTTGCGCCGCGACTGGTCGTTACTCGACCCAATTGCTCAGATACTCAACCCGGTCCTGCATCTCCACTGGCGTCAAAGTCGTCACCAACTTCGTAAGCGCCCTGATCTCTGCGCCAATGGGCGTCCGCTGCCGCACGAAGATCAGTCCTGCATGAGCAAGTCGGTATCCATCCACTCACGGTGAATGCGGGCGTAGTCTCCGATGTTGCAGGTGATCACCACCCGTCCTTCGGAAGTCGCAAAGGTCAGTTGCTCATCATCGGAATGCCCCCGACGCCCAAGCTCCGTTGGGGTTGCCAGATCAAACCCGTTCGCCCGCAGAGCTCGGATCAGGGCGCGCTCCATCGAGTCCTCGTCTAGGAAAAATAGAAACAAGCCCTAAGGGCGGGGCGGCCAGCCGCGTGGGTACTTCGCCGCTAGCTCGTCATAGAGCGCAGCATCGGCTTCCATATCGCTATCGATCTGCGC
>CAZPYZ010000067.1:0-6152 GCA_964590215.1 uncultured Dehalococcoidia bacterium
GACCGCTTGCTCTCTTCTCGCATCGTTCGCCTCTTCCGTACTCCTTGGACGTTGGACCTTGGACCCTGGACCCTACTTGTCCAGCCACACGGTGGCCCAGTCCGTGTTGTTCCCGGGGCCCCGCTTGGGGACGTAAGCCCCTTTCACGTAGGAGCGGTACGGGACGACCTGCATCCGCACGAAGCCGGGAATGGCCAGGGCCTGGTCCAGCACCATGTAGCGCTCCAGCTCTCGCCAGACCTTCACCCGTTCCTCCAAGTTGGCTGCGACCCGCTCCAGCCGCTGAAAGTATTCCTCCACCTTGGGGTCTTCGTGCTTCACGTAGGAGAGGGAGTTGACGCTGTGACGCTGCATGCGACCCCTGTACTGCTCGGGCCCCACCGAGGGGTTGAAGTCCCAGGCGCCGAAGTTCCGGATGAAGTAGTCTCCCGCCCGCTCCCGTCTGTTCCGGTCGGCCTCGTCCACGTACTCGATGGTCAGCCGCACGCCCAGGGGCGCCAATTCGCCGACCACGAACTCGGAGATATTGGTGTGGGGACGGCGGGTCATGAAGGGCAACTCGAACCCGTTGTGGTAACCCGCCTCCGCCAGCAGGCGCCGGGCCTCGGCCCGATCCTTCTCCTTGGTGGCGGGGTCGAACCCCGGCCACGTCTTCCAGTCGGGGTTGGGCCAGATGGAGTCCGGGCTGATCCCGGGGTGCACGCCGCCACAGCAGGGCCCGCCCATGACCGCGGTGTTGAGGGCCTCTCTGTTGAGCCAGAGAGACATGGCCCTACGGACGCGGGCGTCCTGGAGCGGGCCCGGGCGGGCGGAGTTCAGGTTGAGGGTGTGCATGGCGCCCTCGATGCGGCCGAACCAGACCTGGTCCCCCATCGCGTTCTTCAGGGCCTCGTAGCGGGACTCGGTGAGGAAGAGGCTGATGCCCCGGGCGCCGGCGTCGATGCGCCCGGTGCGGAAGGCCGCGTCCATCGCGCTGGGGTCCTGGATGATGGGCATGTCGACGCCGTCTAGGAAGGGGAGCTGCCGGCCCTGCGAATCTTTCTCCCAGTAGCCGGGGAAGCGACGCACCTGGATGAGACTGCCTTTCTCGTACTTGTCCATGCGGTAGGGCCCGATACCCGCATACGCCACGTCCGCGGGGGTCACCGCGAACTCCCCCGCCTGGAGATGGGGCAGCATCAGGTGCTTAGGATGCCAGATGACACCTGCGTTCGTGATCGCCTGGAGGTTCGCCATGATGGCCGGCCAGAAGGGATTGGGGGCCTCCAGGATCGCCCGCACCCGGTTCCCGTCCAGCACCTCTACCCCTGTGAGGCCCCCTAGGTCCGCGGCGTAGAGGGCCGGGCCTCGGCTCTTGTCACCCGCCTTGAAGCCGAATTTGGCCAGCTCCAGCCAGAAGGCGCCGTCCTCCCCGGTGAAGGGCTGCCCGTCGTGCCACTTGACGTCGTCCCGGATTTTGAAGGTGTACTGGGTCAGCTCCACATTGGCCTCCCAGCGCTCGGCCACCCCGGGACAGATCTTGTCCACGTCCTCGCGGCAGGCCTTCAACAGGTTCCCGTACCCCGTCAGCGGACCAAAGGCGTGGCCAAGATCGATGGTCGAGACCCGCATGGGGTCCCAGCCCCCGGCGGGGTCTGTGGAGTGGGCCACAGTGATGATGCCGCCGCGCTTGGGCTCCTCATCCTGGCCGGCCGCACCGGTGACGAAGCCTTCGGGAGCGGCACCGCCGGGGCCGCAGGCGAGGACGAGGAGGGTCCAAAGTCCAAGGACCAAAGTCCAAAGTATTGCCGGCCGCTTCGCTCGTTGCATTGTTCGCCTCCTTTAGGGTGGTAGGGGAGGGACCTTGGACTTTGGACGTCGGACCTTGGACCTACTTGTCCAGCCAGTCGGTGGCGAAGTCGGTGTTGTGGCCGGGGCCCCGCTTCGGAATCGAGGACCCCTTGACGTAGGAGCGGTACGGGATCACTTGGTATATCTGAAAAGTGGGGATGGAGAGCGCCTGCTCCAGCACCAGGTAGCGCTCCAGCTCCCGCCAGACCTTCACCCGCTCGTCCAGGTTGGTCGCGACCCGCTCCAGGCGCGCGAAATACTCCTCTATCTTGGGGTCTTCGTGCTTCATGATCGTGGCGGGATTGACGCTTGACCGCTGCAGCCGGGTGCGGTACTGCTCGGGTCCCACCCCAGGCTCGAAGGACCAGGCGTCAAAATTCCTGATGAAAAAGTCTCCTCCCCGCTCCCGTCTGGCCCGGTCGGCCTCGTCCACGAACTCGATGGTTAGCCGCACGCCCAGGGGCGCCAGGTGGCCCGTGGCGAACTCCGAGATGTCGGTGTGGGGCCGCCGGGTGAAGTAGGGGATCTCGAAGCCGTTGGCGTAGCCGGCCTCGGCCATAAGACGCCGGGCCTCCGCCTTATCCTTCTCCCTGGTGGCGGGGTTGAACCCCGGCCAGGTCTTCCAATCCGGGTTGACCCAGACGGAGTCGGGGCTGACGCCCGGGTGCACGGCGCCGCAGCAGGCCCCACCAAAGGTCGCGGTCAGAAACTCGTCCCTGTCGATCCAAAGGGACATGGCCCTGCGGACGCGTGCGTCCTGCAGCGGGCTGGGGCGGGCGGTGTTCAGGTTGAGGGTGTGCAGGGCCCCCTCGATGCGGGCGAACCAGACCTTGTCCCCCATCGCGTTCTTCAGGGCTTCGTAGCGGGCCGCATTCAGCCTGAGGCCGATATTCCTGGCGCCTCCGTCGATGCGCCCGGTGCGCAGGGCCGCATCCATGGCGCCGGGGTCCTGGATGATGGGCATGTCGATGCCGTCCAGGAAGGGGAGCCCTCGGCCCTTGTCGTCTTTCTCCCAGTAGCCGTCGAACCTGCGGTACTGGATAATGCTGCCCTTCTCGTGCTTCTCCATCCGGTAGGGCCCGAGCCCCACGAACCCCACGTCTGCGGGCGCGACGCTCATTTCGCCCGCCTGGATGCGGGGCTGCATCAGGTGCTTGGGGTGCCAGGTGACGCCGGAGCCGGTGTTGGGGAGCAGTTGGCCTATACCGGCGGCGACCCAGAAGGGATCGGGCGCCTCCAGGGTCACCCGCAGGCGGTTCCCGCTCAGGGCCTCCACGCCCTTGATGGCCCCCAGGTCGGACTTGTACAGGGCTGGCGCGCGGACCTTGTCGCCGGCCCGCGCGCCGTTGTAGGCCAGCTCCAGCCAAAACGCGGCGTCCTCGGCCGTGAAGGGCTGGCCGTCGTGCCACTTGACGCCCTCCCTGATCTGGAAGGTGTACTGGGTGGAATCGGCGTTCGCCTCCCAGCGCTCGGCCAGGCCGGGGCAGAGCTTGTCCACGTCGTCCCGGCAGGGCTTCACCAGCTTCGCGGCTCCCGTCAGCGGGCCGATGGCGTGGCCAAGGTTGGTGGTGGAGGCCCGCATGGGGTCCCAGCCCCCGGGCGGATCGTCCGACTGGGCCACCGTCAGGATGCCGCCGCGTTTCGGCTCTTCGTCCACCGCCTGGGCACCGGCGCCGAAGCCTTCCGGGGCGGCGCCCCGGGGGCCGCAGGCGAGGGCCCAAAAGGTGACAAGGCCAAGGGCCAAGGGCCAAAGTCTTGCTTGCCGCATTGCTCGCCTCCTATCGCATCGTGTAAGGGCCAAGGTCAAGGATCCGGCACCAACGACTACGGGCCAAGGGCAGTGGGTTCACTTCGGAACTTCGATCCTTTGAGCTCCGACTGCGCTCGATAGCGCATCAGGCCAGAAATCAGTCGAGCTGTGCTGAGCGCCAACCCCGCCAGTTGTTCCGCCTGGCCGGCGGTCAGGTAACCCACGTCGAGGGCGACATATAGCTGGGCCCTCACCTCTCCAACTGAGCCCTTTGCTTGCGCCAGCGCCTGGCGAAACTCCCGATCCCCCTCGCGCTCGAACCCTTCCGCGATGTTCGACACAACGGATACCGCCGCCCGGCGGATCTGATCGCGCAGGCCGAAATCCCTGGCGAAAGGCTCCTGGCCGGAGGCCTGATAAACCGCCCGAGCCAACTCTCTGGCTTTTTGCCATGCCTCCAGGTCCTCGAACCGAGAAACTCTGGCGTTCCTGGTCACCGGATCGACCTCTGCTCTTGCCCTTTCTCCCCAGCCCTTCCCCTCGGCTCCTTGGCCCTTGGCCTTTGGCCTTTACCGCCCTCCCCGCAGGCGCGGGTCGAGCACGTCCCGGAGGGCGTCTCCGAAGACGGCGAAGGAGTAGACCACCAGGGAGAGGGCGATGCCGGGGAAGATAGTCAGCCACGGCGCCGCCTCCAGGTAGCCTCGAGCGCCAAACTGGAGCATCCCGCCCCAGGAGGGATGGGGCGGCGGGACGCCCAGCCCCAGGAAGCTGAGGCTCGCCTCGGCCACGATGGCGGTGCCCAGGTACGCGGTGGCCAGGACGAAGACGGGGGCGAGGGAGTTGGGCAGGACGTGGGCCAGGACGATGCGCCAGGTGCGCGCGCCCATGGCCCTGGCGGCCAGCACGTAGACGTCCTCCTTCACCGAGAGGGCGCTGGCCCGGGAGAGCCGGGTCATACGGGGGGTAAAGCCGATAGCGATGGCTATCGCCACGGCCTCGAGGGAAGGCCGCAGGGCCACCGTCATCAGCAGCGCGATGAGCAGGGAAGGGAACCCCAGCAGCGCATCCACCACCCGCTGGACCGCCAGGTCAACCTTGCCCCCCAGGTAGCCCGAGGTGATCCCTACCAGCGCCCCGATGACCGTGCCGATGCTCACCGACACCAGCCCTACGTACAGCGACACTCGTGACCCGTAGAGGAGACGGCTGAGGATGTCCCGCCCAAAATTGTCGGTACCGAACCAGTGGTCGGGGCTGGGTGGCTTCAGCCGTATACGGACCTCCTGGGCCAGGGGATCGTAGGGCGCGATCACCTGGGCGAAGATGGCCGCGAGGACCAGCAGGAGCAAGACCGTGGCGCCAAACGCGCCCAGCGGCTTGCGCCGGATGAAGTCAAGCAGGTTTTGGCCCCGGGGGCGTTGGGCCCGCACTGCTAAGGGATACGCAAGGGTCCCCACCTGCGCCGCCGGGCCGATCGTTCCGCTCATGGAGAGCCTCCTTTGGGGAGGAAGTGAGGAAATGAGGAAGTCAGGAAATCAAGGGGCTTCCGTCATTCCACCCTTACTTCCTCACTTCCTGAATTCCTTACTTCCTACGAATACGTAATACGCGGGTCGACAAACACATAGACGACATCGATGACGAGGTTGATGAACAGGGTCTTGAGGACCAGGAGCATCGCCAGGCTCTGAATGACCGGGTAGTCCCGAGTGGTAGCGGCCGACACGATCCCCTGCCCCAGGCCAGGGATAGAGAAGATCGACTCCAGGACCACCGTCCCGCCCATGAGGGTGGCCAGCTGCAGGCCTGAGATGGTGATCACCGGGATCAGGGCATTCCGCAGCGCATGCCGGCTGATGACGGCGCCCTCCCGCAGGCCTTTGCTGCGGGCGGTGCGGACATAGTCCTGCCGCAGCACCTCCAGCATGTTGGAGCGGGTGATGCGGCAGACGTTGGAGCTGAGGCCCCAGGCCAGCACCAGGGCCGGCCAGATGATTTTCTGCAGGTGAGCGCTCGGGTCGTCCCAGAGGTTCTTGTAAATGACCGGGGGGGTCCAGGAAAAGAAGGCCGCGAGCAGCAGAATTATGACCAGGGCCACCCAGAAATTGGGGAGCGCGTTCCCGATGATGGCGACGGAACGGACCCAATAATCGGGCCAGCGGTCCTGTTTGATGGCCGCTATGATCCCCGCCGGCACCGCGACCAGGATGGTGATGAGAATGGTCAACACCGTGAGCTGCAGTGAGACCGGGAACCTCCTGCCCACGATGTCGCTGAGGGGCTCCCGGTCCTTGAGGGACCGCCCGCCGAACTCGCCGTTGACCATGCTCCAGAGCCATTTACCGTACTGGACGTGCAGGGGGTCCGTCAGGCCCAGCTCCTGGCGCAGGCTCTCCAACTGTTGCAACGACGTGGCGTCGCCCTCATCGCCGCCCAGGATAGCCAGCGCGACATCGCCCGGCAGGATGCGCATCACCCCGAAGACGGCGAGGGACGCGATGAGGAAGGTCGGGATGAACAGGATCAGGCGGCGAGCCAGGTACTCTTGCATGTCAAGCCCTCAGCTATCAGC
>CAZPYZ010000067.1:6252-9178 GCA_964590215.1 uncultured Dehalococcoidia bacterium
ACAGGATCAGGCGGCGAGCCAGGTACTCTTGCATGTCAAGCCCTCAGCTATCAGCGGTCAGCTATCAGCCCTCAGCGGTCAGCTATCAGCCCTCAGCGGTCAGCTATCAGCCCTCAGCTTTCAGCCTTTGGATCAGCCCGGTCAACATTCGCTTGACCTCGGCCACGTCCAGACAGAGGCGAGCATGGTCCGAATCGGCCAAGAGTTGGAGATCGCGAGCGAGCAGTAGCTGGTACTCCAGCTCGCTGGCGGAACCCAACGCGATGGTCAGGAAACGGGCAAAGTCGGGGTGGCCGTCCCGCCCGCAACCTTCCGCTATGTTTGTCGGAATCGAGATCGCTGACCGCCTGACTTGGCTGGTCAGCCCGTACGTCTCCTCGCGCGGAAACGAGGCTGTGGCCGAGTAGACGGTCAAGGCGAGAGCATGGGCCTTTTCCCAAACACTAAGTGTTCTGAAGTCTCGCAAAACTATTGCCCCGTCGTCTCCTGCTAATAGCTGACGGCTGATAGCTGACGGCTGATAGCTGACCGGCTACTTGTCCAACCACGCCAGCGCGAAGTCCATGTTGTTAGCCCGATTGCGCTTAGGGATATAAAACCCCTTGAAGTGCGTCCGGTGCGCCACGACGGCCCACTGGCCTTCGGTGGGTATGCCGTAGACCTGATCCAGCACCAGGTAGCGCTCCAGCTCGCGCCAGATCTTCACCCGCTCGTCCAGGTTTCCGGGAACAGCTCGGAGCCGGCGGAAGTACTCGTCGATCTTGGGGTCCTCATGTTTCAACAGGGAGAAGCTGTTTACGCTGTGGCGGGCCAGGTTCCCTTCTATCAGCTCGGGGCCGATGTCGGCGTCAAAGAGCCACGGGCTATTGGCCACTTCGAACTCATAGTCGCCCGAGGCCCCCCGGCGGCGCCAGTCGGCATCGTCCAGCAGGTCCAGTTTCGCCCTGATGCCCAGTTTCCCCAACTCGGGGACGTAGAACTCGCAGCGGAAGAGGTTCTGGCGGCGGCACATCTGGTTGGTGTCGAAGCCGTTGGGGTAGCCGGCCTCGGCCAGCAGGCGCTTGGCCTCCGCCCGGTCCCGCTCTTTGGTGCCTGGATTGAAGCCTGGCCACGATTTCCAGTCGGGGTTCGGCCAGTGGGAGGTGGGGCCGATCCCCGGCTGGATCATCCCGCAGCACTCTCCCGGCTCGATGGCGTCCACCGCGGCCTGCTTGTCCAGCGACAGGGCCACCGCCCGCCGCACCCGCACGTCCTGCCAGGGCCCCGGCCGCGTTACGTTGAAGACCATCACCCGCATCCCCGACTCCATCCGGCCGAACCAGACCTTGTCGCCCATCGCGCTCTTGAGCGCGTCGTAGCGTTCCTGGCTCAGGTAGAAGCCCTCGCCCCGGGCCGTGGCGTCCAGCCTGCCCGCCCGTAACGCGGCGTCCATGGCCGTGGGGTCCGTGATGATGGGGAAGTCCACCCCGTCCAGGAAGGGCAGTTGGCGGCCCTGCTCGTCCTTCTCCCAGTAGCTCTCGAAGCGGCGGACCTGGGCCACACTTCCTTTTTCGTACTTCAGCATTTTGAATGGCCCGATGCCTATAAAGCCCACCTCTTGAGGGGCGACATTCACCTCGCCCCTATCGATGAAGGGCTGCATCAGGTGCTTGGGATGCCAGAGGGTGCCCCCGCCCGTGTTGGCATCCAGCTGGGCCAGCTTTGCCGCCCACAGCTGGTCGGGGCTGTTCAGCACTACCCGGACCCGGCTACCGTCTAGTACCTCGACCGACTTGATCTCCCCCATTTGGGGCTTGTGCCGTGCGGCAAGACGGGTCTTGTCGCCTGACTTAACCCCGAAATAGCTGAGGTCGAACCAGAACTTCACGTCCTCCACGCTGAAGGGCGTGCCGTCGTGCCACTTTACGTTGCTGCGTATCTTGAGGGTGAACTCCGTGAAATCGCGGTTCGCTTCCCAGCTCTCGGCGACGCCCGGGCAGATCTGGCTGACATCCTGCCGGCACGGCTTTAGCAGGTTCCCGTCGCCCGTCACGCTGGCGGACATATGGGCCAGGGTGATGGTGCCGGCCCGCATAGGCTCCCACGCGGAGGGGGGGTCGTTGCGGTTGGGGACCACCGCGATGCCGCCTCGCTTGGGTTCCTGGCCCAAGCCCACGGCGGTGCCGGTGACGAACTCCAACCGGGGTTCGGGCGCATCTACTCCGCCCGGAGCGGGCCCGGCAGGCGCCGCACAGGCGAGGGACAAGGCGACCAAAGTCCAAAGTCCAAGGTCCAAAGCCCGCCGGGTCGAAGGTCCAAAGTCCAAGGTCCAAAGCCTCTTGCTTCCCGCTGCGGTGTGCCGTCTCCCATTCGAAGCTATCGAGTCCAACATGCAGCTCCCTGAGCCTTCAGCCTTCAGCTATCAGCGCCACCCCGTGGGCTGACCGCTGACCGCTGACCGCTATTTGTCCAACCATACCGTGGCCCGGTCCAGGTTGTTGCCGATGCCCTGCTTCTGGACGTACACCCCTTTCACGTACGTCCGGTAGGCGTAGGAGGTGAGGCGGATGAAGGTGGGCGGCGCCAGGGCCTGATCCAGCACCAGGTACCGCTCCAGCTCCCGCCAGAGCTTGATCCGCTGCTCCAGGTCGGGCCCGGCGGCGGCGATACGCGCGAAGTAGTCGTCGATCTTGGCGTCTTCGTGCTTGAGGCGGCTCTGAGGATTAACGCTGGCCCGGGTCATGGGCCCCGCCACGGCCTCAGGGCCGAGGGCCGGCGTGAAGTTCCACGGGCTGGTGTTGGTGGAGATCTGCCATTCCCCCGCCCGGTCCACCCGGGCCCAATCCGCCTCCTCCACGATGTCCAGCTTCAGCCGAACGCCCAGAGGAGCCAGCTCTCCCACCACCCATTCCGAGAGGTCGGTCCATACGCGCCGGGTGGCAACAGG
>CAZPYZ010000067.1:9188-12307 GCA_964590215.1 uncultured Dehalococcoidia bacterium
CCGCGGCGTAGCCTGCCTCGGCCATCAGCCGCCTGGCCTGCTGCCGGTCCTTCTCCTTGGTATCGGGGTTGAAGCCCGGCCACTTCCGCCAGCCGGGGTCCGGCCAGATGGACCCGGGGCTCGTCCCGGGGTGGATATCGCCACAGCAGGGCCCTCCCTGGATGGCGGTGCTGTAGTCCTGGCGGTTCAACCACAGAGAGATGGCTCTGCGCACCCGCACGTCCTGCAGCGGGCCCGGGCGAGTGATGTTGAACGATACACCGAAGGCCGCCCCCTCAAAGCGGGTGAACCAGACCCGGTCGCCCAGGGCGCTCTGGAGCGCCTCTACCCTGGCGGCGCTGATCCAGGGAGGCCCGTAGCCTGCCACGTCGATGCGCCCGGTGCGGAAGGCGGCGTCGTGGAAGCCGGCGTCGGGGAGGATCACAACGTCGATGCCGTCCAGGAACGGCAGCTGGCGGCCGCCCTCATCCTTCTCCCAGTAGCCGTCGAAACGGCGCAGTTGGATGAGGGTGTCCTTCTCCACGTTGGCCATCTTGAAGGGCCCCACCGCCACAAAGCCCAGTTCCTGGGGTCCCACATCGACCTGGCCCTGCTGCAGCTTAGGCTCCATCAGGTGCCTGGGGTACTGCATGGTGGCCACCGGACTCTGGGCGCCGCTGGCTATCTTGGCGGGCCAGAGATGGTCCGGCCCTTCCAGGGTCACCAGAAGCCGGTTCCCGCTCAAGGCCTCGACCGCCTTGATCTGTCCCATGTTGGGTTTGTAGATACTGGCCCGGCGGGACTTATCGCCCACCTTTGCGCCAAAGTAGGCCAGGTCCACCCAGAACTTGGCGTCCTCTGCGGTAAAGGGGGTGCCGTCGTGCCATTTGACGCCGTCCCGGATTTTCAATGTGTACTGGGAGGCATCACCGCTCACCTCCCACCGCTCCGCCAGCGCGGGGCAGACCTTGTCCACGTCCTCGCGGCAGGGTTTCAAGAGGTTGCCGTCGCCCGCCAGGGGGGCGGTCACGGGGTTGCGATAGCTGCTGCCGTACCAGAGGGAGTTCCAATCGGCGGGCGGGAAAGCCTGCCCAACCGTGAGGGTGCCGCCCCGCCGGGGCTCTCCCTTCCCGCCCACGTAGCCGCTGCTGACGAAGGACTCCATGGGAGCATCGTCCGCCTGCGGTGTGGGAGCCGGGGCTGGCGCGCAGGCGGCCACGAGGGCGACCAAAGTCCAAAGTCCAAGGTCCAAAGGGCGAAACGCTACGGCTCTGCGCGTTGCTCGCACTATTCGCCTCCCCATTTCCGGGCCCAGGATTCAGGGTCTCCCACGCTGGTCTCTTGGCCCTTGGCCCTGGGCCCTCGGACCTTGGATGTTGGACCTATTTATCCAGCCATACCGTCGCGAAATCCAGGTTGAGGGCCCGTTGGTGAGCCGGAACCCACATACCCTTCAAATGGGTCCTGTAGGCCGTGGCGGCCCGTTCGCCCCAGGTGGGCACCCCGAAGACCTGTTCCACCGTGAGGTAGCGCTCCATCTCCCTCCAGACTTTCACCCTCCCGTCGAGGTCGCCTTGTGCCGCCCGCAGCCGCTTGAAAAGGTCGTCTATTTTGGTGTCCTCGTGCTTCACGGTGGAGAAGGGGCTCACGCTGGCCCGGGCCAGGTGGCCCTCGTAGCGTTCTGGCCCAACCGCGGTGTTGAAGCTCCAGCCCGGCGGGGTGGTCTGGATGTCGAAGTCTCCCGCGCTATCCCGCCGCCGCCAGTCCGCATCGTCCACGATGTCCAGTCGGGGGTTGAGGCCGAGGCCGGCCAGTTCGGTCTGCACCTGCTCGCAACTGAAGAGCCACTCCCGACGGCACATGTGGAGCACCGACGCCCCGCTGCTGTACCCAGCCTCCTGGAGCAGCCGCTTCGCCTCGGCCCGGTCCTTCTCCCTGGTGGCCGGGTTGAAGCCCGGCCAGCTCTTCCAGTCGGGGTTCACCCAGACCGAGTCGGGATCATTGCCGGGATGCATCAGCCCGCAGCAGTCTCCACCTGTCATCGCCGTCACCGCCGCCTCCTTGTCCAGCCAGAGGGAGATGGCACGTCGCACCCGCACGTCCTGGACCGGCGATGAGCGGACCAGGTTGAACTTGACGCCCCAGAGCGCCCCCAGGATACGACTAAACCACACCTTGTCACCCATAGCATTCTTGATGGCCTCGTGGCGCTCCCGGGTGAGGTAAAAGCCGCTGCCCCGGCCCTGGCCGTCCAGGCGGCCGGTGCGAAAGGCGGCATCCATCGCGGTGGGATCGTTGATGATGGGGAAGTCTACGCCGTCCAGGAAGGGAAGCCGGCGACCCTGCTCGTCCTTCTCCCAGTAGCCGTCGAAGCGGCGGACCTGGATCAGGCTTCCCTTCTCGTACTTCAGCATCTTGAAGGGTCCCAGCCCCACGAAGCCCACGTCCTGGGGGGCAACCTGCATGTTCCCTTTGTCCAGCTCCGGCTGGAAAAGGTGCTTGGGGTGCCAGACGGTGCCGGAGAGGTTCGAAGCGCCCATATGGGCCATTAACGGCGGAAACAGGGGATCGGGACGCTCCAGGGTGACCTTCAGTTTGTTGCCCGGCAGCACGTCCACTTGCTTGACCTCCCCGGCCTCAGGCTTCAGCCGGGGCGAGGGGCCGCGCTTCTTATCGCCGGCCTGGTAGCCGAAATGGACCAGGTCCAACCAGAACTTGGCGTCCTCCACCGTGAAGGGCTTCCCGTCATGCCAGAGGACGTTGTCCCTAATCTTGAAGGTGTACTGAGTAAAGTCGGCGCCGGTCTCCCAACTCTCGGCCAGCCCGGCACAGACCTTGTTGACGTCGTCACGGCATGGCTTCACCAGGTTGCCGTCGCCGTTCATGTTGGTGCTGACCTGGCCCAGGGTGATGGTGCCCGCGACCATGGGGTCCCAGGCGGAGGGGGGGTCGTTGCGATGGGCGATGGTCGCGATGCCACCGCGCTTGGGTTCTTCTCCTAAGCCCCAGGCGGATGCGGTGATGAAGTCACCGGGCGCGTGCTTCCCGGCCGGGATGCCGCTGACGCCGGGTGGGGCCGGCGCGGCCGGGCCGCAGCCAAGCAGCGCCATCATGGCCAGGACCGCGATCACACCCGGAGC
>CAZPYZ010000068.1:0-12074 GCA_964590215.1 uncultured Dehalococcoidia bacterium
TTCTCAAGGGACTGGGCCACGATGTCCGGATAATTGGCCTGGACTATCCAGCGGGCCTTTCTGACGAGGAAGTGTTGCGGATTGCGAATGAAGAGCTTCGAATCCTGATCACCAACGACCGGGATTTCGGTCAACTTATCTTCCGGGAAAGGATGGCTCACTCCGGTGTGATCTTCTTCCGGCTCGGGGAGCAGCCGGTGACTGAGAAAATCGGGCTGTTGGCGAGGATCCTCAGAGAACACCCACATGGCCTGGATGCCTTCGTGGTTGTTACGAGGCACCGGATCCGGACAAGGTAACCGTTACAAAAGGCGGGGTTCGCCCTTAAGGACCCGCACCGCTTCCCTGCATCCGCCCCAAGCACCGCTCTCGCCCAAGGACCTCCATCGTCTCGAATAGCGGCGGGGAGACGGTCCGGCCGGTAACAGCAACCCGCAGCACCCCAAAGAACTGGCCGGTCTTCAGCCCGAGTTCTTCGGCCATGGGGCGCAGCAACGCCTCTAGCGCCTGGTGGCCCCACACACGGTGGACCTGCAGCGCATGGACCGCGTTCTCCAAAGCCGTCCCGGCTTCAGGAATGCTGAGCGTCTTGCCCGCCAGCATTTGCGGGTCATAAGACAGCTGTCCGGCGAAGAAGAAGTCGATGAGTCCCGGTGCCTCAGCAAGCGTCTTGAGTCGCTCGTGGATCAGGGGCAAGATTTGAGCGAGATACTCTAGGTCGATGGGCTTGGGGATCAGGTCAGAGTCTTGCAGAAAGGGCAGCACCCGCTCCGCGAGCTGCGCTGCGGAGAGCGCCCGGATATAGACTCCGTTCATCCAGTCCAGCTTGTCGCGGTTGAAGACCGCCGCGGTCTTGCCGATCCGCTCAAGGGAGAACCCGCGGACCAGCTCTTGCCGGCTCATCAGCTCGGTCTTGTCGTCGAGGGACCAGCCTAACAGGGCGAGGAAGTTCACCATCGTTTCAGGCAGGTAACCCTCGTCGCGGTACTCCCGGAGGCTGGCGGCGCCATGGCGTTTTGAGAGCTTCGCCCGGTCGGGGCCCAGGATGAGCGGGAGGTGCACAAAAACCGGCATCTCGTCCCCCCACCCGAAGGCCTGGTAGAGCAGCACGTGGCGGGGGGTGCTCGGCAGCCACTCATCGCCTCGGATGACGTGGGTAACCCCCATCTCGTGGTCGTCTACCACGTTGGCCAGGTGGTAGGTGGGGAACCCGTCGGACTTTAGCAGGACGAGGTCGTCCAGCGTCGCATTGGCGACGGTTACGTCGCCGTGAATGAGGTCGGACACGGTGGTTTCACCGCCAGCTTCATAGGGAACGCTGAAGCGGACCACGGGAGTTGTTCCCGGATTCTGGCGGCGCATTTCGTCCCGTTGCTGCGGGTTCCTGCACCAGCGGTCGTACATAGGCGGACGCTTATCCGCCTGCTGCTGTTTGCGGACCTCGTCCAGCCGCTGCGACGGGCAATAGCACTGGTAGGCCCAGCCGGCCTCGATGAGGCGGCGAGCGGCATCGTCGTAGATGCCGAGTTCCTTGCGCTCGGACTGGATGTAGGGCCCCAGCGGACCACCGACTTCCGGGCCCTCATCCCAGTCCAAGCCCAGCCAGCGCAGGCCTTCCAGGATCGCCTTCTGGGCGCCCGGCACCAGCCGCGCCCGGTCCGTGTCCTCGATCCGCAGGATGAAGGTCCCGCCCTGGTTCCGGGCGAAGAGCCAGTTAAACAGGGCCGTCCTGATGTTGCCGACGTGCGGCTCGCCAGTGGGGCTTGGTGGGAAGCGGACGCGCGGTGCCACGACTTCAGTCTACTCCCTTGGGACCGCCGCAAATGTGCCGGCCGAGAGCTGAGAGTTTATCCTGAGCGAAGCCGAAGGGAAGGGTAAGCATTTGGAAGAGGAGTGGGGAGGACCCCCTACCTCCTCACTTCCTCGGTCATGGGGCCCTTACTTCATGACTTCCTCATTCCTCCCAACTCACTGCCTCCTGCCATGCTCCAAGGCGCTCTGAAGGTCCTCGGGCAGCTCTGAAGTGAACTCGACGTGATGCCCGTCTCGAGGGTGTGTAAAGCCAAGCCGGCAGGCGTGCAGGAACTGGCGCGGGCACCACGGGACGGCGTGTCCGTAGACCCGGTCCCCCACGACGGGATGGCCAATGGCGGCAAAGTGAACCCGGATCTGGTGGGTGCGCCCGGTCTCCAGAGTGGCAAGAACCAGCGTATGTTCGCTTCGACTGCTACCTGCCCTCACCCTGACCCTCTCCCTGGGGGAGAGGGAAGAAGAGATGTATTCCCGGACCCGGTAGCCTGTCCGGGCGGGGCGGCCTCCGTCCAGGATGGCCATGCGGTCTCGCCGCCGCGGGTCGCGGCCGATAGGGGCCTCAATAGCGCCCCGCTCAGGGGTGAGCCGGCCTTCCACCAGGGCGAGGTATTCCTTCTCCATGGTCCGCTCCCGGAGCTGGCGGGCCAGGTGTTCCAGCGCCGTGGGGTTCTTCGCCACCACCAGCAGGCCGGAGGTGTCCTTGTCCAGGCGGTGGACGATTCCGGGACGGAGGTACGCGTCGCCTGAGGGCCTCACAGGCCCTCTGTTGTCACATTCAAGAGCCTCAGGAACCCTGGGGACCCGCAGTTCCGGGCATATGGCCAGCACCGCATTCACCAGCGTGGGGTCCGGATGTCCGGGCGCGGGATGTACCGTCAAGCCGGGAGGCTTGTCCACCACCAGCAGGTCTTGGTCCTGGTAGACGACCGTGATGGGCAAGGCCTGCGGCTCCAGGCTGATGGTGGGGGGCGAGAGCAACCGGGCCTCCACCTCGTCGCCCCCCTCAAGCTTGTAGGCCGCTTTGGCCCGACGGCCATTCACGGTGGCTGCCCCTTCAGCGATGAGCCGCTGCACCCAGGTGCGGGTCAAGCCAGTCCGTTCGCTGAGGAACTTGTCAAGGCGGCCTGCGCCCGCAGGGGCAAGGAAGCGGACGTGTTGGTGGGTTGTCATTCGTCCGATTGATGTGGAGCAGGCGCCCTCGCCTGCTCAGGCCGGGAAGGCTGTTCATCCCCCTTGGTGCTGGCCCCGGCATGAGGCAGTCGCGAAGCCCTGGGCATCTCGCAGCACCGTGCTAGCAGCTGGCTAGGGCTGGGTACGGACTTCGGACTTTGGACGTGGGACTTTGGGCTAGCACTACGCCGGCGTAGTGCGCTCTGCCTTCCGGTCCGAGAGCAGCAGGAAAGCGGCCAGCACGATCACCCCTACGACGATCGCGGAGTCGGCCAGGTTGAAGACGGGCCAGACCCGGAAATCCAGGAAGTCGGTCACGTGACCCTGGAGCAACCGGTCTAACAGATTTCCCAGGGCCCCACCGAGCTGCAAGCCAAGGCTTAGAGTGAGGAACGGGGTATCCACCGGCGGGTAGAGGTAGTACATCACGATGGCAGCTACGCCCACCAGGGTCGTGATGAGCAGAACGAAGGACTGGTCCGGAAAGAGCCCGAAGGCCGCGCCGGTGTTGGTGACGTGGGTCAGCCGGACCCACCCATCCGGAGGCACGGATTCGCCGGGGTCAAGGGTTGCCCGAATGATCCCCTTGGTCAGCTGGTCCAGGGCGAAGACCAGGGCGGCAAGGGAAAAGAAAAGTGCGTCTCTGCGGAGACGCCCTTGAATGCTGGGTGGATGAGATACCTGGCCTGCCATCAGACTACTTCAGTCTAGCACTCCAGAGGCTCAGGCGACGCCCCCGCCCTCTCCCTGGTACGCTCCTTCGTAGCCACGGTCGACGGGCTGCGCCAGTGTGAAGAACACGATCTGAGCGACCCGGGCATTTTGCGCAAGACGGAAGCCTCGAGGGTTGAGCACGCTGAGCAGGGCCTGGTACCGCCCGTTGTATCCAGCATCGCCGACCGCGGTGTGGAGCGCCACGCCAGAGCGGAGCAATGATGACCGGGGCCAGGTCAAGGCCGTCAAGCTCAAGGGGATATGGACGACCTCGTTGAAGGTCATCAGGTAAGGGCCCGGCGCGAGGTGCAACCACCCATCGGCACCAAACTCCAGTTCATCGACCCGAGGCAACAGCCGCTCCTCATTGGTGGCTCCCAACTGGCCAGGAGATGCGAACCAGGCGACGGAGCGCAGGGTAAGGTCGATCCCGTTGGGCTGGAGCTGGGCTTCAGGGTCGAGCAGGCCCTCGACCAGCGGTGGCGTCCCAGCGAGGAGTCGCCGAAGGGAAGCTCGGTCGAGCACCCCGGGCAGCGCCGTGACCCCCTCCCTCAAGGCGGGGTCAGGGCGAGGAGCCCGGCTTGACATCAAACGCGCGGGTGAAGAACTTGGCGATGGTTTCCCTAAGGAGGGCCTCCGCGCCCCACCAGAAATGGTCTATGTCCGGAGCCACGTAGAGTTCGCTCGGCTCCGGCAGGTCTCCCACGAATCTGCGCAACTCCTCGTGGTCAACGGCGCGATCCCGAGAGCCACTGATGAAAAATTTCGGCCCGCCAAACCCAGCAAGGGCCGCGCCCTCCGCGATGGTGCTGGTGGTGGGAGCGATGAAGGCGACCGCCCGGAGCTTCGTCTGCCCTGACGCAATTCCTACGGTGATTCTGGAGCCGAACGAGTACCCCGCCATACCCACGCGAGCAGGGTCGATCCCGGGGGAAGAGGACAGAAAAGTTAACGCTCCGAGAGCGTCGTCCTGCTCCCCGGGCCCGCCGCTGTACTGCCCCTGGCTTCCTCCAACGCCACGGAAATTGAAGCGCAGCGTCGCGATGCCCACCGCGTCCAGGGCTCTACAAACCCCCTCGACGACGTTATTCCGCATGTTCCCGCTCTGCTGCGGATGTGGATGGCACATGAGGACACCGGCGAAGGGTTCCGTGCCCTCAGGGAGGGTGAGAACGCCCTCCAAAAAAAGGCCGTCTGCTGAATTAAGCGTCACTGGCTGGGAGCGGGGCTGCCAAGTCTGCGTCATCTGCGAAATCTGCGGATGGGTGTCCCGATGCTAGAATTGAGCCTACCCCAAGAGCCCCCGCAAAGGAACAGCCATGCGTCGAATCGACCTCCGCAGCGACACCGTTACGCGACCCACGCCGGAGATGCGGGAGGCGATGTACCGCGCCGAGGTCGGTGATGACGGCTACGGCGAAGACCCGACCGTCAACCGGCTGGAGGCTCTCGCGGCAGAGCGGCTGGGGAAGGAAGCAGCGGTGTTCGTGGCCAGCGGCACCATGGGCAACCTGGTAAGCCTCCTCACCCACTGCAACCGGGGGGACGAGGTGGTCATGGGCGACCAGTCCCATATCTTCTGGTACGAGATGGGCGCCGTCTCCGCCCTCGGTGGAGTCCACGTCCGGACGGTCGCGAACAGCGAGGACGGGACCCTGCCCCTGGACGCTCTCCGGACGGCCATCCGACCGGACTGGGGCAAGTTCCCGAGGACGAGCCTGGTCTGCCTGGAGAACACCCAGAACCGTTGCGGTGGGGCGGTGCTCCCCCTGGCATACACAACCTCTGTCGCTCAAATGGCCCGGGAGGCCGGTGTTCGCGTGCACATGGACGGGGCCCGCGTGTTTAACGCCGCCGTGGCCCTGGGCGTTCCACCCGCGACGGTGGCTCAGGGAGCCGACTCGGTGCAGTTCTGCCTTTCCAAGGGGCTGGCCGCCCCCGTGGGTTCCCTCATCTGCGGCAGCGCCGCGTTCATCAAAGAGGCCCGCCGCTGGCGCCAGGCCGTCGGTGGCGCCATGCGCCAGGCTGGAGTCATCGCCGCGGCCGGGATCGTCGGCTTGGAACGAATGGTGGACCGTCTTGCCGAGGACCACGAGAACGCCCAGATCTTGGCGGACGGCTTGGCAAACATCCCGGGCCTCTCAGTCGATCCCAAGGCTGTCCAGACCAACATCGTCCTCATGCGCCCCACCACCGCTGACGCCGGGGACTATCAGCGGCGCCTGGCCGACCTGGGAGTGCTGGTCTCCAACTATTGGGGCGGCCTGCTGCGGGCCGTTACTCACCACGGTATCGAGCGGGAAGACATTGACGCCGCTCTAGTAGCCTTTCGCAGGGCCATGGCGGCTCCGGAGTAGCCTTCGAAGCGCCGGCTTTAGCCCGGCTTCGGTTCAACCCATGAACACCCCCTTGCCGCCTCCCCTTACCTCTGTCAATCGCCCACCCTCCAGCGTGAACTCGAAGAGGGTCACCTTGCGCACCAACCGGTCACCGTCTCTGAGGACCAGCATCGCTCGGTAAGGGCCATCCTCTGGAGGACCTGT
Organism: uncultured Dehalococcoidia bacterium; assembly: GCA_964590215.1. Lineage (GTDB taxonomy): Bacteria > Chloroflexota > Dehalococcoidia > SHYD01 > SHYD01 > CAZPYZ01. Next base: position 6,240 of record CAZPYZ010000068.1, read on the forward strand.
CGAAAGACGGGGGTTCGTCGCCGCTCCGAGGGGACTGAGCCGCCTGGCCATCACCTCTAGGACCAGGTGGAGCGACCAGTCTCCGTTCTGCAGGGAGGCCGGCAGCAGCCAATCCCCATAATGCCCTCCGTCCAGCCCGTAAACGTCGAACGCCGCTCGGTAGCGGGGCCCGACGTAGTCGAGGGAGATGCTGGCCGCTTCATTGATGCGGCTCGCCGTCCACCGGACTAACGAAGCATCTTGAAGCGTCCCGGCCGATGGAGCCTGAGCCTGATACACCGCCAGGGACTTCACATAAACGGGAGCCTCCAAGGCATTGTGCACCTCCAGTGAGGCAGGCAGGCCTAGCGCACCGATGGAGTAGACCCCAACCCCTGGCCGCAAGGACAGTGGCCTGGCCTCACCATTGACCATCACTGTGATTTCCTGAGCGTGGAAAGCTCCCATCGTCACAGTCCCCACGTATAGGCCGGCGGGAACAGGCGAGCTTCTAACTGCCGTCCGCCTGTCGCCTCCTCGCGGTGGGGCAGGGGCCGAGAGGGTGAAGGCCTCCCGGTTGCCGATGTCAGGGAAGCGCGCCTCCGGCCGCGTGGTCATCGCGAGCACACCCATCCCTGGCGGTGACCACCCTGTAAACTCTGGGTATCCTTCCTCCGTCCAGTCTGTGATGCGCAAGCCGGCCGCGCGGCCTTGCCCGGCGGTGCGCTCCACCACCGGGGGGTTGCCCCCCAGCTCCCGCAGGAAGACCAGCCCGGCATTGCGGCGGTAGAGCCGCAGGCCGCGACCTTCCCATATGGCAGCAACCCCCCCGTGGAGCTCGGCCGGAATCGGGTCATGCTCATGATAGAGGGCGTAGTCGTACACACCGTCCTCGCGGAGCCGGTAAAAGGTGGAGAACCCCGTCGCCACATATCCGTACAGTTGGGCATGGCGCAGGAAGTAGGCCACGGCGCCGGAGGCGGGGCCCTGGTAATCCGGATGGCCCGACACCAGCACCGACGCTCCAGGGGACACTGCGTCCTGTAACCCCTGCAGCTCACGGAAGGCCATCCTGCTTTGGCTGGCGGTCTCAGGCAGCAGTACGGCCAGGCCCACCAGGTTAGCCAGTACCAAGGCGGTCACCAGGGCGCTCTTGCCGGCTGCCGGCAGGCGAGGCGCCGCCCAAAGGCCGGCGAGGAAGATCGAGGGCAGCAGAAACGCGCTCGCCGCAAGCAACTTCAGGTACCCGTAGGGATACGGCGCCAGGTACCGTAGCGCCAGCAGCAGGGCAATACAGGCAGCACCGCAGGCGAGCAGCGGGTAGTTCCGGGACCGTGCCGCGAAATAGAGACCGAGCCCAATGCCGGCGACCACCGTCAGCCGGACCGCCGTTGCGACGATAGCAGAGGCAAGGCTGTGAGGCTCCAGAAGCCCCAGAAGTCCGTGCTCGGGGGTCGGAAAGAGGCCGAATGCCCACCCCAAAGGCGGAAACTCGGCCACGTCTGGTCCCACCGTAAGGCCCGCGATGCCCCGTTCCTCCAGGAAATGCCAGCCTCGCCAGATCCCTCGCAGGTACGCCCAGGGGGCAAGGACGAGAGAGAGGGCGACGATGCCGAGGGTGCCCGCGACTGGAGGGCGGGCGCGCTCCCCCTTCTCCAGCGGCGACACCCTCTGCCCTGGCTGGCCTTCCTCGTAGGGCGGAGGCTTGTCCCCCGCCTTGGAGGTCTGGCCCAATCCCGCGGCCGCGCCAAGCCCAAGCAGCAGGCCTATGGCCACCACATATATCACCGCCGCCGGAACGAATGCCGCCAGCAGCGCGGCCAACGCCAGCCCTGAAAGGGCCACTCCCCCACTCATTCTGAGCGGAGCGAAGAGCGTGAACGCGCCTCGTAATCTCGAAGGTGTGTCAGCGGACGACCGTTCTCCCACCGCACTCATCGCGCAGGCCAGCGCCCATGGCAGCAGCGGGAGCGAGGACGCCTGCTGTCCGAAGCTCCAGAAGACGATATGCAGTGCCGCGGGGTTGACCGCGAGGAGCCCGGCGGCCGCCAGGCAGACCCCGGACGGCAGGCGGAATGCTGCCCGGCACAGCAGGAAGGCCGCCGGGACCGAGAGTGCGTGCATCAAGGCCAGCAGGCCGGGCAGCCCCTGGTGGGCCCCCTGTCCCGCGAGGACCCCCGTCGCGGCGTGGAATTGGGCGAAGGTGAGCCCCGCCCAGCGGGGGTCGAAGAAGTTCACCCGCCAGAGGAGGGGGTTTGCCTCACCGGGAAAGGGGAAACCGGCCGGGTCGGCCAGGCTGAAGCCGGTGGGATGGTCCTTCAGGTACTCCGCCATTGGCAGGTAGATCTCGATGTCCCAATTGGGGCCGATGGACAGCAGGTCGGGCCGTCCCCACAGGGGGGCCAGGGCCACCGATAGCCCGGCCAGAGAGAATAGGCCCACCGCCGCCTGCTCACGCCACGCCTGAGGCCCGATCCCCGGCGCCCTCCTGATCCCGAGGGTGCTCGCCACCGCGAGGACGAGGAGCGCCGGTACGGCGGTGCGGATAGGGAAGAAGATGCTTAGCCAGCCGAGGGCGACCGCGGCCACCGATAGCCCAACCACCGGGACGGCGAGCCAGAACCAGGGTCTGAACGCCTGGGGCAAGAGCCATCGCGCCGGCCCGTACCCCAGCAAGGTAACCAGTGCCAGGCCATTCAGGGCGGCTAGGAGACTATCGTTGAGCGCACTCATTACTCATTGAGCGATCATCGCGCTGGTCTGCTGGCAAGCGGGCACTGTTTCGCAAAAACCATAGAGCGTGGTCAAGTTGTGCAGGCATGGGGATGGCCTTTGCAGGCAGGGATTCGTTTCGCGAAAACGCGTTCCGCCATTTTTCCGCTTCAAGCTCGTGCCTGAGTTGTGCCTGGAGATTGGAGGGAGAATTGCGCGCTCCAGGCACGGGAAATGCGCGCAATAACGGATCCGCCGGGACCCGGTCGCGAAAACCGTCCGAAGTCCGAGGCCCGGGATGCCGAAGGGGGGATTCCAGGGGACCTCGTAGTAACTGGGCCTCGATGGCGAGGGAGTTGCCGAAGTCGAGGACGATGCCGCCGTCGGTGGTCTCCAGGAGGATCTTGTTGCCGCCGTCTCGCGGTTGGCGCCGTGGACGGTGAGGATTAGCGGCATCGTGGGGTCCTATAATCTTGAGATAGTACCTGGAGGACGCGATGGCTAGTAAGCGGGCATCTATCAGGCTTGGCGACGACCTTGTAGAGCGGCTGGACGAGGAGAGCCGGCGGACGGGGCGCTCCCGATCGGAGGTCGCTGAGACGCTGCTCGAAGAAGGGTTGAGGATGGAAGCGCACTCCGGAATCCGATTTCGGTCGGGACCGTTTGGGCGGCGGCGCTTGCCGATGGCCCGGATGTTTGGTGCGTAGCACGAGTGATCCGCGGGACGAAGGGCACTCCCGCCCACGTACTGAAGCAGACGGTGAAACTCACAGGGTTGCGGCGGGACCAAGTTGAAGATGCCATGAAGTACTACGCCGAGTACCGAGCAGAGATCGACGAATGGTTGCGACGTCTCGATGAAGAGGCGAACCGGGCCGAGGATGAATGGAGGCGGCAGCAAGGCCTTCCTCCGTCGTGAAGCTCTTGTTGGACGAGATGTGGTCGCCCGACATTGCGGAGCAGGTGAGACGAAGGGGATACGATGTGATGGCGGTGGTTGAGCTGCCGGAACTGCGGAAGAAAGCGGACGATGTCATCTTCGCTTTCGCACGTAGTGAGGGGCGCTGCCTTGTTACCGAGGATGCTGGGGACTACCCACGCTGGGCGGCCCGACTGCTGGCGGCTGATGAATCTCACCCAGGACTGATCTACACCTCGGACCGGCGGTTTTCCAGGCACGATCCTCGAATCATTGGCCGAATGGTGACGGCTCTCGAAGCGCTCCTTGGAGGGGCTGCTGGTGTGTACCGTCTCGTGCTGCGAGCTGGCGATGCTGGCGCAGCGGGGCAGGATAGCACTGGACCGCGCGGTCGGGCAGTGGGTGCAGGCTGCGCTGGCGCGGGAGCGGGTGGCGCCGCTGCCGCTGAGCGCGCAGGCGGCGCTGGAGGCGGCGGAGCTGCCGCGCCGCGGCTTCCCAGGCGACCCGGCGGACCGGTTCATCTACGCGAGCACGCGGCAGGCGGGGGCGAGGCTGGTGACCCGGGACGAGCGGCTACGGGGCTATGACCCGCTGCTGACGGTATGGTGAGCGGATGACGCGGCGGCTGATCGAGGAGGGGCTGCCGGTGGCCGAGCTTGGGGAGGAGAGTGTCCGGGAACGGCGTTCCATGACAGCCCTTCCGCCAACCTAAGTTCCCTTGCTTAACCACTGGCCGGGCTTGCTAAAGATATGACCTTCGGCACCCGTCGGTTCGCCCATCTCTTGAAGGAGCTCGTGGAATGTCCTCTTCAGGAAGAGCCGTATCAGGTGGGTGACCTCGCGGAGCTGAAGAGCGGCATACTAAGGGACTGTCACGTGGGTCTGTTCTAACAACCGCTGCACGTCGCAGAGGCGGCAGCGCCTGTGCCACATGCTTCACAGCGTTCGAGAGCGAACATTGGTGGACCCCCTGCGGCCAGGCATCCGTACGAAGCGGTTGTTCGGCTACCAAGCACCCAGTGTGATCGTCACACCCTTCGGTCCCGCACCGGGTTCCGCAGCACTCCGATCCCCTCGATCTCTGACTCCAGCACGTCTCCCGCCTTCAACCACCAGGACCCGGGTCCCTTATATCCCATAGCCACGCCGGAGGGCGTTCCCGTCGAGATGATATCTCCCGCTTGCAGGCCGGCATGGGAGTACCAGGCGATCTGCGCCGGGATCTTGTGGATCATGTCCTTGGTGTTGGCGTTCTGCCGGACCTCTCCGTTGACCCGGGTGATGAGCCGCAGGTTGTGCGGGTCCGGGACCTCGTCCTTGGTCACTATCCACGGCCCCAGCGGCGCTGAGGTCGGGAAATTCTTCCCCATGATGATGTTCCCGCTGGCCGCTTCCTCCCGTTGCACCTCTCGGGCCGAGACGTCATTCATGATGGTGTAGCCGAACACGTAGTCGTAGACCCGGGCCTCTGGTACGTCGAGGCAGTCCTGGCCGATGACGATGGCCAGCTCGTTCTCGTAGTCCAGGGTTTCGGTCCAGGGCGGGCGCAGGATGGCGTCGCCCTGGCCGGTGATGCAGCTCACCAGCTTGATGAAGCCGGACGGCCGCGGGCTGGCATGGCCGCCGGCCTCGGCGACATGCTCGCCGTAGTTCCGGCCCACGGCCATGATCTTGCCCGGCCTGAGGGGCGGCAGCACCCGCACCTGGTCCAGCCGGTGAAGGCCTGCCACCGGGCGTCCCGTCTTGAGCTCGTCTTCGGCGGTTCCAACTGCCTGCCGAACGGCATCGAGGGCTCGAGGCCCCCCTTGGACGCACTCCAGCAGGGAACCTCTCAACTCCAGCACCTGACCGGTGCTCAGCAAGGCGCCGAAGCGCCCGGCCCGGGCTCGGGGTGGCCGGAACGTGAGTAGTTTCATGAAAGCACTCCTGGGTCGAAGGTGTCCCAATGATATACAATGCCGCCGAACTTCCCTTTCGTTGGGGCAGAGGGTTCGTGTGAGGCCATCATATCCCCCCTCTCCCTCGGAGAGAGCACATCATATCTTCCCTCTCCATCTGGGAGAGGGTCAGGGCGAGGGCAACCATGTTAGATCTCATTATCCGCGGCGGCACCGTTGTCACCCTCCAAGGCACCGGCGAGTTCGAGATCGGGGTCCAGGGCGAGCGCGTCGCCGCCATCGCCCTGCCGGGGACGCTCCCCACCGAAGGCGCGCGCCTGATCGACG
>CAZPYZ010000069.1:0-10466 GCA_964590215.1 uncultured Dehalococcoidia bacterium
CCGCCTTCCCCATCGGCAGGGTCACGAGAAAGGGGATGACGCTGAAGAGCGCCCGCGGCCATTCGTATCGCGCCGTGGAACTCGCGCTGAAGCAGCTGGCCTCGCACCGCTTCCCGCTGGAGCTGATGACGACCCACACGTTTGGGCTCAAGGAACTGGACTACGCCATCAGGTCGGTCGGAGGCGAGGGGGCGCCTGGCGCCATCCATGTCTCGGTGCTACCCTGGCAGTGAGGAACTCGTCTGAAAGTAAGGCGGGTGACTTCGACAGGGAGATAAAACGATGTCCGGAAGGGTCTCGCGCGCCGTATTTAGCTTGGTAGCATGACGGAGGATGTGGTGCGCTCGTCTCGGGTATTGGTAACGTTTGGTTGTGGGCGCGCTCAAACGAGGGTTCCGGCTGCCTGGGGTGGTACTGGCGGCCAGGGGAGGTTCATATGGTGAAGGAGGAGCAGGTCAGGGATCTTCTAAACCAGTCTCTGGTCAGGGACGTTCGCATTTCTGCTGAGGACAACGAAACGCTCACCCGAGTTGGGCCGGGCACTCTCATGGGAGCGGTGATGCGACGGTACTGGCATCCGGTGCTCCTGTCATGGGAGCTGCCGGAGCCGGACGGGCCGCCAATACGGGTACGGCTCCTGGGCGAGGACCTGGTGGCCTTTCGGGACACCAGCGGCCGGGTCGGGCTGCTGACAGAATGGTGCGCCCACCGGAGAACCTCGCTGTGGCTGGGCCGCAATGAGGAGAACGGGCTCCGCTGCGTGTTCCACGGCTGGAAGTACGACGTCACCGGCCAGTGCGTGGACATGCCCAACGTGCTCCCGGAATACGACTTCAAGCACCGCATGCACATCAGGGCGTATGCGACGCAGGAGCAGGGAGGCGTGATCTGGGCCTACCTCGGGCCCAAGGAGCAGCAGCCGCCGCCACCTAACTTCGAGTGGGCCCGCCAGCCGGAGAGCCACCGTCATGTCTCCAAGGGGCTGCAGGAATGCAACTGGCTGCAGGGGCTAGAGGGAGGGATCGACTCCATCCACACCTCGTTCCTGCACCGTCGCTTCGCCGGCACCAGGGCAGGTCTGGGAGGGCTGCGGGCGCAGGCGACGGCCGCGAAGCTGGAGGTCCGGATGACGCCCTATGGCTTCACCTACGCCTCTCTGCGCCCGCTGGGCGGGGAGAAGGGCAACTACGTCCGGACCTATCACTGGGTCATGCCCCATCACCAGATCCGGGCCATCCAGGAGTACACCGACGACGGCAGCCAGCCCAAGTTCAAGATGGCCGGCCACGTCTGGGTGCCCGTGGACGACGAGAACGTCATGGTCTGGAACTGGTACTACAGCCTCACCGATCCCCTGGACGAGGTCGACCGGGACGAGTCCTTTTGGGGCAATGGCCCCAAGTTCGTCGACTTCAACAACGGCTTCCGCGGCCATGCCAACCGGAGCAACGGCTGGCAGATCGACCGCGAGGTCCAGAAGCATGAGACCTTCAGCGGCATAGAGGGGGTAAACAACCAGGACCGGGCGGTCCAAGAGGCGATGGGCCCCATCGTCGACCGCAGTCATGAGCATCTGGCCCACACCGATATGGCCGTGCTCGCGGCTCGCCTGCTGCTGCTGGACGCTGTCAGGACCGTGGACGATGGTGGCAGGCCGCCGGGCGCCGACACCTCCTACTACTACCTCCGGGCCATCGAGCGGATTCTGCCGGGGGACCAGCAGTGGCTGGATGCGCTCAAGCCCGAGATGTTCCCCGCGGGGGCGCCGATCTAGGAGTGCAGCCGAAAAGGGGATTGACCCCTCAGGTGGGGCAGGTTTCCAAAACCTGCCCGTGCAGGCTTTCCAGCCTGCACCACCGGTTGTCGGCCGGACTTCTAGTGGGTCACTTGTCGTGCTTGTGGCTTTTGGCAACCCCCCGCCGTGGCCCAGCCTAGAAGCTCACCTGGAACGCCTCGCGGGGTGGGGAAGGAAAGCTGCGGGGCATCCGAGGGTGGGTGGGCGGGCCCACGATCCGGGGAGGGGCGACTACCGCCATGACAACTCACCCACAGGGAGGGTTCGCGGTTCCTGAAGAATAGAGCCGACGCAGAAGAGATGAGGCCGGAGTCCGACATCCGTGGAGGCATCCGAGGCAAGTACTACGACCGCTATAGGCGGGGCGCCAACGTCGTGCTCCTGGAGCCGGTTGCAAGCCGCCGTGTTCCAAGACTCGGAGTCAGTGAAGAGCGAGCTGCGGGTGCTAATTCAGGCGGCCCAAAGGGTGGTTGGGTAACCCGCGGAGCATCTGGTTACACGTCCGAGAACACCGGCGGGTTACGCGCAGTTCTGGCGCGTGCTCCACAGTCCTCGGCAGGCTGGATTGACGATCGAGGATGAAACGCAGCAGCGACCGTATTCTGACTACCCACACGGGCAGCCTGGCCCGACCGAGGGAACTGCTCGATCTGATGAAGGCCAAGCTCAAGGGCGAGCCGTACGACGAGGCAGGGTATGCCGGCGAGGTGCGCCACGCAGTGTCGGAGATCGTCCGGAACCAGGTGGAGTGCGGGATCGACGTGGTGAACGACGGGGAGCAAGGGAAGCCCGGCTTCGCCACCTACATTCGGGAGCGCTTGGCCGGTTTCGAAGCGAGGCCTCCCCGGCCCGGACCGCGGACCCAGTGGGCCGCCGAGGTGGGGGCGTTCCCGGAGTACTACGAGCAGTACTTCAAGCAGGCGATGCAGGGAGCGGCCATCGCGCCCAGGGTAACCCTGGTATGCACCGGGCCTGTCAGCTACAGGGGGCAGGAGGCGGTCCAGCGGGACATCGAGAACCTGAAGGCCGCGCTGCAAGGAGTGAACGCCGAGGAGGCCTTCATCCCCGCGGTGTCGCCCAGCGGCGTCGGGACCAACGAGTATTACGGGAGCGATGAAGAGTTCGTCTATGCGGTGGCCGAAGCCCTGCGCACGGAGTATCAGGCGATTGTCGAGGCCGGCTTCATCCTTCAGGTGGACGAGCCGTCCCTCACCGATTACTACAACCTGGACCCCTCCCTCAGCTTGGCGGAACGCCGCAGGGCGGCAGAGCAACGGATCGACGCGCTGAATCACGCCCTGCGGGGCATCGCGCCGGAACGGGTCCGATATCACACCTGCTACGGTATCAACGAAGGCCCTCGGGTCCACGACACGCCGATGAGGGAGATCGTGGACCTCATGTTGAGGGTGAACGCCGGCGCGTACTCCTTCGAGGCGGCGAACCCCCGCCATGAACACGAGTACCATCTGTGGGAACAGGTGAAGCTGCCGGAGGGCAAAGTCCTCATCCCGGGCGTGGTGAGCCACGCGAGCAACATCGTCGAGCACCCGGAGCTGATCGCCGAGCGGATTGAGCGCTACGGGAGGCTGGTGGGACGGGAGAATATCATCGCCGGCACTGATTGCGGGTTCTCGTCGCAGGCTACCTATACGCCTGAGGTGCACCCGACGGTGGTGTGGGCCAAGTTCCGCGCCATGTCAGAAGGTGCGAGGATCGCGAACAAGCGACTCTGGGCGTAAGAGGTAGGCGGACCCCGGGGCGACAGGCCGGCGAGACCTTACTCTATGCTCTGGGCTTTTTGTAGCCGGCCGCTGTAGTCCACGTAGACCGTTTTCCATTCCGTGAAGACGTCGAGGCCGGCCTGGCCTGCCTCCCGCCGGCCGTTGCCGGTGCCGCGGGTGCCGCCGAAGGGGAGATGGACCTCGGCCCCGATGGTGCCGTGGTTCACGTAGACGATGCCGCTGGTGATGTCTTCGATGGCCTTGAAGGCCCGGTTCACATCGCGGGTGAAGATGGAGGAGGAGAGGCCGAAGGGGGAGGCATTATTGACGGCGATGGCCTCCTCCAGGGAAGTGACGGTGATGACGGCGGTCACGGGGCCGAAGATCTCCTCCTGGCAGATGCGCATGTCCGGGCGGGCGGCGGTGAAGACGGTGGGTTGGAAGAAGTAGCCCCGGCTGAGATCGCCCTCCCGGGCGATCTCGCCGCCGCAGAGGAGGCTTGCCCCCTCCTGGCGCCCGACGTCCATGTAGGAGCGAATCTTCCTGAGCTGGTCCTCGTTGATGACGGGCCCCACGTCGGTGGCCGGGTCGAGGCCGTCTCCGAGGCGCATGCGGGAGGCGCGATGGCCGATGCGCTGGGCGAGGTCGCCGGCGACCGCTTCGTGGGCGATGATCCGGCTGGCGGCGGTGCAGCGCTGGCCTGAGGTGCCGAAGGCGCTCCAGAGGATCGCTTCGACGGCGAGGTCGAGATCGGCGTCGTCCATGACGATGACAGCGTTCTTGCCGCCCATCTCCAGGGAGAGACGTTTGCCCTGCGCAGCGCAGGCCGCGGCCACCGAGGCGCCGGTCGCATTGGACCCGGTGAAGGAGACAACGTGGACGCCGGGATGGCGCACCAGGTAGGCGGCGACTTCCGGGTCGCGCTCGAAGACCAGGTTGACGACGCCGGGAGGGACGCCGGCCTCCTCCAACAGGGCAACGAGGTTGCGGGCGGATTCCGGGGTCCAGGTGGAGGGCTTGAACACGACGGTGTTGCCCGCGATGAGGGCGGGCATGATCTTCCAGGACGGGATGGCCATAGGAAAGTTCCAGGGGGTGATGACGGCCGCGACGCCGATGGGGACGCGCATGGACATCGCGAACTTGGAGGGGAGCTCTGCGGGAGTGGTCTGGCCGAACAGGCGCCGCCCCTCGGCGGCCATGTAGTAGGTGAGGTCGATGGCCTCCTGGACGTCGCCCCGGCTCTCGTTGAGGACCTTGCCCATCTCCCGGGTCATGGTCCGGGCCAGCTCCTCCTTGCGCCGGGCCAGCAACTCCGCGGCGCGAAAGAGGATCTCCCCGCGCTTGGGGCCGGGCATCCTGCGCCAGCCTTCGTAGCTTTGGGTCGCGGCCTCCACCGCGCGGTCTACGTCGTTTGTCGTGGCACGGGGGAAGATGCCCAGAAGGTCGCCATTAGCGGGGTTGCGGTTTTCGAAGGTCCCGCCGTCGGTGGCTGGGAGCCATCGACCGGCAATGTAGTTGTGGAAAAGCTCAGCCATGATTTGGTCAAGGGAGAGGGGACAGTGGCTACTCCTTCCAGGGGACCACGGTCACGTGGATGGCGCCGGGCTCCCCTTCTCCACCGGTCGACTTGATAGCCCAATCGAGCTTGTCCAGGCCGAAGGTGTGAGTTTGGATCAGGTGCAGGGGGAACTTGCGGGCGGCGATCCACTGGAGGCCGAGCTCGACGGAGGCGTGGCTATGGCCGCGGGCGCTCTTGAGGGTCATGTACTTGCGGGTGAATTTGGCCATCGGGAACTCGGGAAACATGGCGACAGGGGCCTGCGCGACCATGGTGGCGCCCTTGCGGGTGGCGACATCGATGGCGACGAGAGTGGGGGTGGCGCCGGCGCCGGAGGTGGTGTCGATGAGGGAATCGATGCCGTAGCCACCCGTGAGCTGGGCGACGCGCTCGCGGATGTTTTCTTTCTCGACGTCGATGACGTGATCGGCGCCAAGCTGCTGAGCGATAGCTAGACGGCGGGCATCCCTGGAGAGGCCGCTGACGATGACCTGCTCGGCGCCGGCCTGCTTGGAAGCGACGACGCAGGCGAGGCCCTGCTGGCCGGGGCCCTGGATCAGGACCCGCTTACCGATGCCGGCGCCCCCTTCGACCAGGGCCCACTGGATGCCGTTGCCCATGGGGAGGGCAAAGGCGGCCTCTTGGGGCGAGACCCCGGCGGGCACCCTATGCAGGACAGACTGGGGCGGCACGTAGAGGTACTGGGCGTAGCCGCCCCACAGACCCGGCGCAACGGTGATGGGAGTCGATCCGTAGCGCAGCGCGTTATCGTTGCTGGCCCAGTCGGTGGCGAGGCAATGGCGGGGCTCGCCGGCGGCGCAGAACGCGCAGTGGCCGCAGGGCAGGTACTCCTCCAGGGCTACGAGGTCGCCCTCCTTCACGCCCCAACGCCGCTGGGCGGCGGGCCCGATCCGGGCGATGTAGCCGACGTTCTCGTGGCCCATGATGTGGGGGCCGCCGGTCAGGGGACGCCGGTAGCTCCCCACGTCGCTGCCGCACACGCCGGCCGCCTCGACCTTGAGGAGTGCGGCGTCGTCCTCAATCTCCGGGAGGGGGAGCTGGCGCAGCTCGGCCTTCTGGGCGTCAACTTTTACGGCAGCTAGAACCTCAGGCATATGGCTTCTCCGGACTCGGGGGATGACGAACAGACTACCACCGGGGGAGGGAGCTTACCACCTCGGCGTGATGGCCTCCTGGGTCTTTTCTGCGTTGACCCAATCCTCGATCCCAGAGGGAAGCAGGGATTCCCCGGCATGGAAGCGGTAGACGTCGCCGTGGCCGGCCGCGAAGGGCTCGATCCCTTCCTGGAGGTCCCTGGCCTCTTTCATGAGGCGGCGGCGCATCTGGATGATGCCGACGTCGGTGACGCCAAGGTGCTCCTCGGTGCGGTCACAGATGGGACCCATCCCTTCCTGCACGGAGAAGTCCTGTTCACCGATGCCTCCGATGCCGGTGAAGCTGTACCTGCGCTGTTCCTCGCGGTCGATGAGGTAATCGTTGGAGCTGTTCATGAGGGGCTTGTGGGTGCCGGGGATCAGCGCCGCATGGATGCCGGAACCTTTGCGGAGGCTGGCCAGCTCTCGCGAGGTGAAGGGGTGGGTCAGGTTCCAGGAGATGCTCCAGCGGGCGGTGGTGCAGTCGTCGATGGGGACGAAGGCGTGGACCGCTTTGGTATCGGGGCCGCCGGGGGGCATGGTGTAGTAGGGCAGGAGGAAGAGGTTATAGCGCCAGTAGTCCTCGCCTTCGGCGCCGACGTACTTGCCGCCGATGAGGACTCCGTAGTCCGTGTCTTCTGCGAAAAGCCGCGGGGGATTATCCCGGGTCCGGTAGCGCTGCTGCGCGTTGCGGGTCTGGGCGCCCTCCGCCTTCCACTGGTCCAGCCTGCGGTGGGAGTCGAGCATGCTGTGGAGATAAATGGAGTGGACGGTGTCGATGCCGCCCTCGACGGCCTGGGCGTAGTTGCAGTCCTGGCTGCTCCAGGAGGAGAAGATGTGTCCTTCGGGGGCGTGCATGAACTCGAAGTCGGGAAGCTCCGGCCGCCGCTCCGGGGGCCCCATGTAGGTCCAGAGGACCCCGGCCCGCTCCTCCACCGGATAGGCCCGGATCTGGATCTTCGCGGCGAAGTTGCTGTCCTTGGGCTCCGTCGGCGCGTCCACGCACTGGCCGGTGACGTCGTACTTCCAACCGTGATAGGTACAGCGCAACCCGCCCTCCTCGTTGCGGCCGAAGAACAGGTCCGCCCTGCGGTGGGCGCAGTATTTGGTCATCAGGCCGGCCCTGCCGTTGGTGTCGCGGATGGCCACCAGGTCTTCGCCGAACAGACGCATGCGCATGGGGTCGCAGTCGGGGCCGGGGAGGTCTTCGCTCTGGGCGAAGGGGGTCCAGAAGCGGCGCAGGTATTGCCCCATGGGGGCGTTGCCTTCGACGCGACACAGGAGTTCGTTTTCTTGAGGGGTTAACATTCAGGCTCTCCCTGGCCCTCTTCTCATTGGAGGAGGGGAAATGTCCGGTGCCCTGACCCTACCTTCTCCCAGGGGGAGAGGGAATTAGAGGACCGCAGTTACATGGTACTGCACGTGGCTCCCGCCGGGGATACGCCAGTCGATGAACTTGAGGGGAGGCCGGTTGGGGTCGCCTCCGAAGAGGTCCCTCCAATGGCGGTCCACGGCGGGGATGACATCAAAGTCCTGGATGAGGACCGTCATCAGAGCCACATCGTCGAGGCCACCGCCGGCCTCCTTGAGGAGGGACTCCACACCATGGTGGCACCACGTGATCTGGGGCTCGAGGCCCTCGACGGCTTCGATGCGGCGGCCGTGGGGAAGGTCGGGCTGGACGCCGCTGATGCCGGAGGACATGAACCCATTACCGATGCGCGCCCCCATGGGGATCGGGTCGTGGTGGCCGACGCCGGGGATCTCGTAGTTGGTGCGCTTCGCCGGCGGCGGGGCGCCTGCGCTCGGAATAACGCCGGTCGCCTGGACCTGGATGAGGCCGCCCATAGGGTAGCGCAAAGTCTTGCGGGCGGGCCGGTTACCGTCCTCGGGAAAAGCCTTGACCCAGAGGTCGACCATGTCGGGCTGGTACTTGAAGTCGCTCATGAAAACCCACATGTGAAGGACGTTGTCCAGAGACGCGCCCGCCTTGCCCATGAAGACGCGGGTGTTGTCGAAGCACTGCCGGATCTGCTCAATGGGGCCTTCGACCGTCTGGGCGGTCGCTGGGTCCTGGGGCACGATGACCGACGAGAAGACCATGTTGCCGATCTTGACGCCGTTGGGGATGGGGTCCCGGTGGGCGAGGCCCTCGACCTCAAGGCGCTCCCGCCGGCCGCCGGCCACGGCGGCGATCTGAAGCTGGACGAAGCAACCGTCGGGGAGCTTCACATGGTTGGTCTTGCGGGCGGGGCGGTCCTTCTCGTCAGGGAAGGTAGCGGTCCAACCTTGGTTGATGTACTGGCGGTAGTCGGGGCCGGGGATGAAGACGGTGACGAGGCCAACCTCGTCCAGGCCAAGGCCTGCTTTCGCGAGAAGCTCCCCCATGTTCTTGTAAGCGAGGTCGAACTGCTCGTCGGGGCCCGCGGCCAGGGCGCCAGTGCTGGGATCGGCGCCGATGATCCCCGTGGTGTGGACGAGGTCACCCATGCGCACGGCTGCGGTGACGGGATCACCGCCGCGGATGCTGGGAATCTCGCCGAGGGTGGTCACGGTTCTAACTGGCATACGAGCCTCCTAAGGTGTCCCCCACCCCTCGCGGTGACAGGGAGCGGGCAGAGCCGGCAATCAAGCACAGGCTCTCTCAACGCTGGCGCTCTTCCTCCGGCTCGAAGCCCATGGCGCGGATGGCGACGCGGGCCATGCTCTCATCGATCTCCAAGGTACCTCCGCCGGAACCGACGGCGCCCACCACCATGTCGCCGGACTTGACCACGAGGCCGCCCTGGAGGGTGGTGACGTTCAAGTCGCCCCATTCCAGGAGCTCGCGGCCGGAGTCTTTCAGCTCCTTCTTGAAGATGAGAGTGTTCCTGCCGTAGGTGGCGGCGGTGTAGGCCTTTCGAATGGCGTGCTTGAGCACCCTGGGGTGAGAGCCGTCCATGCGGGCGGCGGCGATGAGCTCGCCATGGCAATCCACCACGGCGAAGGACATCTTCCGCCCCGCCTTCTGGGCGGCCTCGATGGCCGCGGCGATGCCCTGCTGGGCTTCCGGGAGGCCGAGACTTTCGGTTTTAATCATGGCGCCTCTCAGTTTGATGTGTAGGGGCGCACCTGGGTGTGCGCCCTGGGCAGACACACAGGTCTGCCCCTACGGCAACCGCTGAACACCCATTGGCGTGGCGAGCGACCCGTTACGTCTCTTTCATCAACTCGAAGCGGTAGTTCGGGTCTTTGTACGCCGCCTCGGGCATGAGGGAGGTGAGGCCGCGCTTGCTGAGCTCCTTCTCGAAGAGATCGCGAACCATGGGATCTTCATCGGGGTACTCGATCTGGTCCTGGCGGACGAACTCCTCCTCCGTCTGCCCAGAACGGCCCATCTGGACCAGGCAGTTGGGCCGGTGGATGGCGAGGTAGCGGTCTGCGGCCTCGCTGACGTTGAAGTGCTGATGGTACCAGCGCATCGGAGGCACGAAGCAACTGGCCTCGTGCCAGGGGACCACCACCTTGTCATGTCCTTCGGGCCACATGATGGAATAGCCCTCGCCACGGGGGATGACGATGACCACCCCGGGTCCGTGCCGGTGGGCCTTCTTGTAGGTGCGCGGCGGGAAGACCGACATGTGGGCCGAGATCTCGGAACCGGGGAACTGGATGTGCACCGCCTTCCCACCCGCGCCGCGCCCGGTGAGGGGGTCCAGCTCGTCCCAGGCCCGCATGTCCGGGAAGAAGTTGCCGGCCCAGTAGTTCGCGGTCTGGCCCCCACCGGGGTTGTGGTGCATGACGGCGCGGGCGTAAAAGTCTTCCCCCCCGGTGCCCATCGTCGCAGGACTGCCCACCACCGGGCTCTGAAAGAACGCCTCATGATTGCGTACGAGGGACATCGCCAGGGGGAGGTAGCTGTTGATGAACAAGCGAGCCGGCTGGCCGCCCTGGGCATTGCTGAGCTGGTACGTGAAGTTGCCCGGTATGCGGAAGAGGCTATGGGACTGCCACTCGAAGGTCTGCGGAGCTTCTGCGCCTGCGCGCACGTGGGTAATGCCGCGGCCCTGGAGCACGTAGATAGCCTCCTCAACCGCGACACGGAAGGGCGGAAGGCTGCCGCCGGGGGGAATCTCGATCACGTAGGCGCCGGTGATGCCTTGCTGGCCCGCCAGCTCCAGGAAGGCCGCGTCGCATTCCCGCGCCTCCCACCGGCCTAATCCGACCGTCCGCAGGTCCTCGACGTAGTACGA
>CAZPYZ010000069.1:10566-12063 GCA_964590215.1 uncultured Dehalococcoidia bacterium
CGGTAGTTCCGGTCCTTGTAGGCCTCGTCGGGCATGACGGACGAGAGGCCGCGTTTGCCCAGCTCCTTCTGGAAGAGGTCCCGGACCATGGGGTCTTCGTCGGGGTACTCGATCTGGTCCTGCTGGACGAACTCCTCCTCGCTCTCCCCGGACCAGCCCATCTTTCTCAGAGAGGCGGGACGGTGGATGGCGAGGTAGCGGTCGGCGACGTCGCTCACGTTGAAGTGCTGATGGTACCAGCGCATGGGCGGGACGAAGCAGCTGCCTTCGTGCCAGGGGATAATGACCTTCTCCTGGCCCTCCAGCCACATGATGGAGTATCCCTCGCCGCGGGGGATGACGATGACGGTGCCGGGCCCGTGGCGGTGGGCCTTCTTATAGGTCCGGGGAGGGAAAACGGACATGTGCCCCGAGATCTCGGAGCCGGGGAACTGGACGTGGACCGCCTTCCCGCCCGCGCCCCGGATGGTGAGAGCGTCGAGCTGGTCCCAGGCCCGCATGTCGGGGAAGAAGTTGCCCTCCCAATAGCTTTCCGCGGTTCCGCTGCCTTGGGACCGGTGCTGAACGGCGCGTGAGTACAAGTCCGCCGCCTCGGGCTCCGCGACGGGACTCTGGAAGAAGAAGCGGGGATCGCCCAGGATCGACATCGCCAGAGGAAGGTAGTTGTAGTGCAGCAGTCTGGCCGGCTGGCTGCCGGAGGCGTTGCTGATCTGGTAGGTGTAGTTGGCGGGGATGCGGAATAGGCTGTGGGGCTGCCACTCAAAGGTCCTCGCGGCGACGCTGGTATCGGGCCGCACGTGGGTAATACCCCGGCCCTGGAGCGCGTAGACCGCTTCCTCGACCGCAACCTTGAAGGGCGGCAGGGTGGCCCCCGGCGCTATCTCGGTGACGTAGGCCCCGCTGATCCCTTGCTGCCCCGCCAGATCGAGGAAGGCAGCATCGCAATCCCTGGCTTCCCAACGTCCCAACTGGATGGTCCGCATGTCCTCCAGGTAGTACGAACGGTAGATGGGGACCTGGAGCGACTCGATCCACCGCTCATAGGGAGACGGGCCCACGGCCACACCGCCGTAGCCCCTTCGCTCGGTCCTCGGTATCTCCGGCGCTTGCGACGTCATCGAACCTCTCCTACTAGCGAAGCTTCGCTTAAAACCGACGAGGCAACGGCCTGCGGCAGGCCGCCCACCCTCCCATTACCCAACCCCGCCTTTCCCCTTCTGTGCTTATCTGCCAACGTGTGACAGGAATGACCGGGGTTGTCCCGACCAGCACAGCTACGCCCGTTCCGGGGCTGCGCCCGGAACGGGGGCCTTCGGGCACGTGGAACACACCTCGGACGTGTTGGTACATGGATTCCCCGCTCAGGCAGATTCCCTGGCCTCTACGCCCGCCCGTCCCCGCCTAGGCGCTTGCGCCGACAACAACAACATTTTGTCGATACGGCTTCGGCAAGCGCCTACTTGTCGACCCAGACATGCTCGGCCATGAGGCCTATCT
>CAZPYZ010000070.1:0-4058 GCA_964590215.1 uncultured Dehalococcoidia bacterium
GCCTTCCGCCCCTGGGCCGACCGTGTCCGGGCCGGGGAAATCCTCCGCCGTCTCGAAGCCATCGCCGAACGCAGCCGTGACCCCGACGCTCGCCTGCATGCCCTGGGCGTCCGCGGCCTCTTCGCCACCTGGGAAGGGGCCTTGGAACATGCCGTGGAACTGGCCGACGACATAGTGCGGCAGGGGGAGGAGGCAGGCCGGCCTGCAGGCGGTCGCCAGTGGGGAGGTCAAGCCCGGCGCCGGGCGCTCCTCTATCTGGGCCGCTCGGACGAGGCCCTGGCGGGCATCCCTCAGCCTGCGCACCTCTGGGCCGTCGGCGGTGTCTTGGCGGCACAGCGGGCCATCTACCTGGGCCACGTTGGCCAGGAGACCGCCGCCCGGGAGGTCATCGACCAGTTCCTGGCCTCCCGAGACCTCAGCGCCTCGGACGACCACACCCCTGCGACCTTCTTGCGGTATCTGCTGGAGGCCGCGGTCGCCGCCCGCCACCGTGAAGCGGCGGCGGTGCTGGAGCCGCGCCTGGCCCCGCTGGCCGGCCTGCTGTTCACGGAACCGCTCCTTACCAACTGCATGGGCCGTGACCTGGGCGGGGCCGCGCGGCTGCTAGGAGATTTAGAGAAGGCCAGGACCTACTATCAACAGGGCATCGAGGCCTGCACCAAGGGGCGGCACCGCCCCGAGCTGGCCCTCACTCGCCTGGAGCTTGCGGAGCTGCTGCTGGAGGAAGCGGTCAGCTATCAGCAATCGGCACTCAGCGCCCCGACAGCCGGCCCCGCTGGGGAGGAAGGGAAGCGGGCGGCTGACAAGCTGAAGGCTGAAGGCTTGCAACACCTCGACTTCGCCATCGCGGAGTTCCGCGACATGAAGATGCAGCCCTCGTTGGAGCGGGCCCTCAAGCACAAGGGGCTGCTGACCGCTTGATGTAGTCCGATGTCCGTTGACCTGATTCTCCGCAGGGGACGCATCGTCGATGGCTCTGGCTTGCCATCCTATATCGGCGATGTCGCGGTGAAGGGTGGCCAGATCGTCGAGACTGGGACGGTAACCGAGTCTGCGTCCCGAACCATCGACTGCGACGGGCTCGTCATTGCTCCCGGCTTCATCGATCCTCACACCCACTTCGACGCTCAAATCTTGTGGGACCCCCTGGCCTCATCGTCGTGCTTCCACGGCGTAACCACGGTTGTCATGGGGAACTGCAGCCTCACGCTGCACCCCTGCAAGCCGGAAGACCGTTCGGCCCTGGTCAGCGCTCTCGCCCGCGTGGAGGCTATACCCAGGGAGTCGCTGGAGGCCGGAATCGAGTGGGATTGGACCACCACCGGCGAGTACCTACGCCGCCTGGAGGCCGCCGGGCTGGGGGTCAACGTCGCAGCCCTGGCAGGCCACTCCGCAATCCGGCAATACGTCATGGACGAAGCAGCGACGGAGCGAGCCGCAACCCCCGAGGAGATCCAGCGGATGCGGGAGGTGCTTCGTCAGTGCCTGTTGGAGGGCGCCATCGGCTTTTCCGTCAACCAGAACCCGAACCACCGGCGGGAGGACCGCAAACCCATCCCTTCGCGCATGGCAAACCAGGAAGAGATCCTTGCCCTCGCCTCGGTGCTCCGAGAGCTGAACCTCGGGGTGCTTCAGGTCAGCCGGGGGTTGCTGGACACCGAACCGGAAGGACAGCCGGCGGTGCTGGAGCGTCACAAGCAGCTTGCCCTCACCGCGGGCAGACCCCTCACCTTCAACGCGTTGATCCATCGCTGGGCCCGGCCTACCGCCTGGAAAGAAGCGCTGGAGGTCGCAGGACGCATCGCGGCGGAGGGCGTACCCATGTACGGCTTGGGCCACGCACAAGCCATGGAGCAGCGGTTCACCTTGAAGAACGCCCAGTTGTTCGATGGCATGCCCGCCTGGGAAGAGGTCATGGCCGCTCCCCCCGAGCGCCGGCTGGCTCTCCTGACCGATCCTGCCGTGCGTACCCGGCTTCAGGCCGACATCGATGACCCGCGGCCCCGCCTGTTTTCCAAGCGCTGGGACACCATCTACGTCGCGTCCGTGCGTCTGGAGAAGAACCAACCGCTGAGGGACACGAACATCAAGGCCATCGCCGAACGGTTGGGTAGACGTCCTCTGGACGCTTTCCTTGATCTGGCTGTGGACGAGGGGCTGGAGACGGAGTTCGTCACCAACATTTCCAATGGAGACCCCGAGGCCGCGGGGGAGATCCTGCGGCAGCCCCATGTCCTCATCGGCGCATCCGATGCGGGCGCCCACGTGACCTTCGACGCCCTGTATGGGTACTGCACCAACCTCCTGGGCTACTGGGTCCGCGAGCGTAGCATCATGAGCCTGGAGCAGGCAGTAAGCCGCCTGACGCTACAGCCGGCGCGTTTCTTCGGATTCAGCGACCGTGGCCTGCTGTGGCCGGGGATGGCAGCCGACGTCGTGGTCTTCGATCCCGCCACCGTGGGCCCAGGCCGGCCGGTCTTGGCCCACGATTATCCGGGTAACCAGGCCCGATACGTGCAGCCCGCTCACGGTATCATGGCGACCCTCGTTAACGGCGAAGTACTGGTGGAGAAAGGCAACGTCACCGACGCGCGGGCAGGCAAGGTGTTGCGGAGCTGAACATGTGGAGCAGACGCCCCCGTCTGCTGAGGCTTGGCAACCCTTTCTCCGAAAACGTGGAGCGATCAGAGGAGGTCATATGGCGCAGACCCCGGCCAGCCAGGAAGTAGTATTGAACGCATTTGCGGCGACGGAGCATGGCTGGCGCGGCCTTGGGGTAGCAGGGGACCACAAGCGGAAGTGGTATACCGTGCTGCACAATGAGTTCGTCCTCGTCACCGCGCTCGTTGTGCTTCCAGGGGAGCGCAGCATCCGCCACACCCACGAGACGGGCGAGCTGAACATCAGCTACCTGGGAGAGAACCGGCCCGTCATCCGCTGGAACCCCCCTGGGATGCCCCATGGCGGCCAGGTGATGGTCCCGGAGCTCCCTGACCTGAGTGATCGGGTGCGCGGTGCGCTGGGCCGGGTGGCCCAGCGCGACCCAGACCTGCGCGAGGTGCTGGAAGCCATTCTGCAACGGGAGGTCGTGCTGTCGGATGGGTTGCGGGACCTGGCTCGTCCCCAACCCGGCCTGCGGGTCGCCATCGACGTGCTCTTCCCGCCCTTCAAGACCACCATCGACGACCCGGGCTATCCGGAAAAACGTACCGTCACCGGCCAGTGGTACGACTAGGGCACAGTTCAACGTCCAAGGTCCTATGTGTCCGCCCGGATCGTAGTGAGGGCTTTAGCCCTCGGGGTGACGCGGTGCGGCTCGCGGTTCGTAGGGGCGGACCTATGTGTCCGCCCCTGGTTCCTAGTGAGGGCTTAGCCCCTCGTGGGATGCGCGGGTGCGGGCTGAAGCCCGCGCTACCAACGGGCGGCTCCCATGACGTTGCGTGTAGGAGGGATGCGATGAAGCAGACCATCGGCCTACGGGGTTACTTCCTATGCAGCTTCAGCGTACTGCTGCTACTGGCCCTCGGGTGCGCGACCGCCCAACCGGCGACCGCGCCGTCCGCTGGATCCGGCGAGCCGAAGGTGAACCGACTGGTTATGGCCCTGGACTTTGGAACGGGGGTGGAGACCTTCGCGCCGAGGCACGGGAGCCAGCCAGGGGCGTGGCGGCTTGAGCCTATGTTCGAGTACCTCATCGGCGTCGATGCCGAAACGGGCAAGTTGGTGCCGGAGCTAGCCACCGAGTGGAACCTGGAGCCCAGCGGCAGCTCCTTCCGGTTCAAGCTGCGGAAGGGCGTTCAGTTTCACAAGGGCTACGGCGAGTTCACCGCCAAAGACGTGGTGCATACGCACCAGGACTTCATTCGCCCCGACTCGACCCACGGCGAGACTCCCTACTGGCGTGACGTAGTCAAGGAGATAGCGGTGGTCAACGACCACGAGCTTGTCTTTCACCTGACCCGGCCGGATGGGAATTTTCTGAACGCCATAGGCCGGCTAGAGGGCGATATGATGGCCATCCAGAGCAAGGCCTCCTATGACGCCCAGGGAGAGCCCAC
>CAZPYZ010000070.1:4068-12049 GCA_964590215.1 uncultured Dehalococcoidia bacterium
AGACAGGGCCGATAGCGGGCACGGGCCCCTATCAGTTCAAGGAGCTGGTACAGGCGGCCTCCTTGACCTACGAGCGGGTCCCCTACAAACACTGGCGGGTAATACCCGATTTCCCGGAGTTTCAGTTCCGATGGCTGAAGGAACCGTCCACCCGCCAGGCTGCGCTTCTCACAGGCGAAGTCCATGTCGCCACTCTGCCCGAAGACCTCTTGAAGCAGACGGAGAGCCAGGGGTTCAAGGTCGTCCGGGGGCGCGTTCCGGGGTTCCGGACCTTCCTGTCCATGTACTGCTGCTTCCCCGCCGACCCGAAGGACCTCTCCAAAGGGATGCTCATGCCGCCAGGAGGGCCCAGCCCGCTGATGGACGCTCGGGTTCGCAGGGCGCTGAACAAGGCCATCAACCGGGACGATCTGAACAAGGCCTTCTTCGGCGGCAAGGGCGAGCGCATGGTCGTCAACCACATGCATCCCACCAGGCCCGGCTGGAACCCCGACTGGGAGAGACGCTACCAGGAGGCCTACGGTTACGACCCGGCGAAAGCGAGGGCCTTGCTGACGGAGGCCGGCTACGGGCCCAACAATCCGGCCAGCGTGAACTTCCTCACCAACCCCGCGGCCGGCGTCGCCGGGACCGGAGACATCGTCGAGGCGATCGCCGGTTTCTGGCGCACCGTTGGCGTCAACGCGAACCTGGAGACCATCGACGCTGCCCAACTCCAGGTGGGACGCCGCGAACGCCGGTACACCAACCAGGTGGCCCTGACCGGCACCAGCGCGGCGCCCATCATCGGCCTGGTATGGAACAGCACCTCCGGGGGCAGGAACCCCAACTTCCCGGGTGCGATGAGCATCGAGCTTGAGATGGTGGTGCGGCAGATCTACGACACCGTGGACACGAAGAAGCAAGAGGAGCTGTTCAGGACAGCGGGCGAGCTGGTCTTCGAGCAGTACCTGTCGATCCCGCTGTTCTGGTTGCCTTCCGAGGCGCTGGTCAACCCCAAGTTTGTCGAGGACTACCTGTTTCCCGGATCCATCTCCGGGACCTGGAGCCACATCTACAACATCAAGGCGGCCCGGTAGAGGTCCAAAGTCCCTAGTCCAAAGTCCAAAGTTCCCCGCCGTTGGGCCGACCTTGGTCCTTGGCGTAGGAGGAATCGATGCTGACGCGAGAGGATAACGAGCTGCTGTGCCGGGTTGGTCCCGGCACCCCTATGGGAGCGTTGTTCCGCCGCTACTGGCTGCCCATCATGCACTCCTACGAGCTCGAAGCGGACGGCGCCCCGGTGAGGATTCGGGTGCTGGGAGAGGACCTGATGGCCTTCCGGGATACCGAGGGCAGCCTTGGTCTGATGGAGCAACTGTGCCCGCACCGGCAGGCGCCGCTCTACATCGGGAGGAACGAAGAGTCTGGCATTCGCTGCCTCTACCACGGCTGGAAGTTCGATGTGCGCGGCAAGTGCGTGGACATGCCCAACGAGCCCCCGAACAGCACCTTCAAAAGCAAGGTCACCGCCCGCACCTACCAGAGCCGGGAACACGCCGGCGTCGTGTGGGCGTACCTGGGCGACCGGGAACGGACGCCAGGCTTCCCCGTGTACCGGTGGGCCACGGTCCCGGATGCCCACCGCATCAAGGCGAAGTGGATCCAGGACGCGAACTGGATGCAGAGCCTGGAGGGCGGCATCGATACCTCTCACGCGTCCTTCCTGCACCGGCGGTTCGACCTATTCACCCGGGCCGCGGAGGAACGGGGAGCGAGTGGCGGTCCCGGCAGCGGCCCCCCGCGCACCTTCATGTGGCAGGACAAGGCGCCGCGCCTGGAGCTGCAGCCGACCAGCTACGGATTCCGCTACGCCGCCATCCGGACCGCCGAGGACGGACAGGCCTACGTGCGGATCACGCCCCACATCATGCCCTGCAGCTCGTACCCGCCGGGAGTCCCCGGCCAGAACCGGCTCTGGAACTGCTGGGTCCCTCGGGACGACGAGACGTGCTGGGCGTGGGACGTGGTCTTCAATGAGAACCGGCCTCTGGACCCGACGGAAGTGGAGGGGCTGAAAGAAGTGCGGGGGTACAACGGCTACGACCCGGCGACCTTCCGGAAGTTCGGCAACAGGGACAACCTCTGGCTGCAGGACCGGCAATCCATGAAGACGGATAGCTGGACGGGGATCAAGGGCATCTTCGTGCAGGACAACGCGGTCCAGGAGGGCATGGGAGCAATCGTCGATCGCACCAAGGAACATCTGGGCACGGCCGACCTCGCGATCATCGCGGCCCGCCGCCTCTACCTTAGCGCGGCCAGAGACCTGATGGAACGGGGAATAGAACCCCCGGGCGTCGACACCCCGGAGACCTACCAGGACATCGAGTCTCACGCATATGTGCAAGACGCAGACGCGGTGTGGCACCGCGTCAAGGCGTTGGACGCGAAGTTCGCCCCGGTTGACTGACTTACGGATGTGGGACCGCGGGAGATGCTGCGGGCGGTCGCCCAGTTCGTTGGCGTGCTGGCGAGGTTCACCACCGGCCGCTGGAGCGACGTGACACGCCAGCTCTACGAATGCCGGGAGCCCGGTATCCTTAACCTCCGGACGGTCTGTCTCCGCGGCGATGGTGCCTTGGTCTTTGAGGGGCACGACCTCGACAAGGATCTCGAGCAGTTCGTGGGTCGAGACGAGTGGGAGGGGGAGACCACCGTGGCCGCCTCAGAAATCCCCAAGCTTCGGGAGGCGCTGCGTCACGCCTTCGGGCCGCTCCCCAAGCCGCCCACTTCAGAGGCTGAGGAGTTGTTGGACCTTATCGAGAAGGGCTTCGGGGGCGACATCAGGTGCATGACCCGCTTCGAGGAGTGGTGCCGCGAGCAGCACATCGAGTTCACGACCTGGTCGTATTGACCCACGGGTGAATGCCATCGAACTCGCCTGATTGTGCGGCCCCTTTTCTAAGGCCATAATGTGCCCCATCAAGGGCAGCTCGTGAGTCGTGTCTCCCCGCGTATGGAGTGCCGGCGGAAGGAGGAAGGAATGGGTCGCACGTACGACATCATCGACGCGGACGGGCACGTCCTGGAACCGATGGACCTGTGGGAGCGGTATCTGGACCCAGCGTACCGGGAGCGGGCGCCCCGGCTCATCGTGGACACAGACGGCAAGGAGCGGCTGCTCATCGAAGGCAATGTCCTGAGGACCAGTCCCATTGGGCTTGGTCCCGTGGGCGCCATCGGGGCTCGGGACAACGGGGCGCTGCTGCAAACCATGAAATACGTAGACGGGTGTAAGGGGGGCTTCGATCCCCATGCTCGTATCACCGACCTCGAGGTCGATGGCATCGATGCCGCCTTCCTCTACCCCACATTGGGACTGTTCTCGGGCGCGGTGAAAGACCCCGAACTGGCAGCGGCTACCTGCAGGGCCTACAACCGGTGGCTCGCGGACTACTGCGCGCCGTACCCCGATCGGCTCTTCGGGGTCGCCATGCTGCCGATGCAGTCGGTGGAGCTAGCCGTGGGAGAGATGCGCTACGCGCGGCAGCACCTGGGGTTCCGGGGCGGCTTCATACGCCCCAATCCCTACAATAACCGCATGCTCCACGATCCCGCCTATGATCCGCTCTGGGCCGAAGCCCAGGAGCTGGACTTCTGCATCGGGATCCACGAAGGGGCAGGCGGAGGCATGCCCACCGTGGGTGTCGACCGCTTCCAAACCCGCGGTGCCCGGCACATCATCTCCCACACTATGGAGATGATGCTCGCCTGCATGAGCATCATCTGGGGTGGCGTCGCCGACCGATATCCCAAGCTCCGCATCGGGTTCCTGGAGTCCGGCGGGGGCTGGATCGCACCCTGGCTGGACCGCATGGACCGGCATTTCGATGACCAGGGTTTCAACGACTCCGGGCTGACGCTGCGCCCCAGCGAGTTGTTCCAGCGCAACTGCTGGATCTCCTTCGAGCCCGTGGAAGGCTGCCTTTCCGTGCTGGCCGACTACATCGGGCCTCACAAGATCCTGTGGGCCACGGACTACCCGCACCTCGACGGGTTCTTCCCTGGCGCGCCCGCTATGATCGCCAACCGGCCAGAGCTTTCAGAAGCGACGAAGCGGGCCATCCTGGGCGGGGGCGCCAGGCAGTTCTACGGGCTCGAATAAGGGGGCGCCGCGTAGCCGCCAGTCGGATCAGGCCGGCGCCCGGCGGCGCTTCACAATGATGCCGGCTGAGACGGCGGCCACGGGAAGGAGACCGGCAAGGATGACGGCCAGCGCCGCGAGGTCCAGGGAACCGTCGACGCCGGGATCCTCCGATGGGACCTCGCCGGGACCCAACGCCGCCAGGTCTTCGGCGGCCTGCGCCAAGGGGATAGTCCGGCTGCACAGCGACACCCACAGGTCGGCCTCCGTAGCGAGCGCGTAGACGAGATACTCCTCGCTGGTCTGGAAGGCGTATCCACAGACCGCGCCATTGGGCGCGGTCTTGACGGTGAGCGACCTGGAAACCGGCCCCTTCCAGGTCCGGTCAACGTCGAAGCGGAGCGTCATGGGCTCCATGCTCATGACGTCAATCAGGGTTCCGCCGGGCTGCTCGAGTACTGCTACCCGGCCGGCAAAGACGGCGCCGGCGCGGTCCAGGGCGGCCGTGGGCGGTTCGTTGGGGGCGCAAGAGCAGGCGTGAGCCACCGAGCCTGAGGGGAAGGAGACGAGCAGGGCGAGTAGAGGAGCGGCGACGGACTGACGAAGGAAGCGGAACATAGGATCAGCGTGATTATAGTTGACCTGGTTGAGGGCGCGAGTGGACCAGAAGCACCGTCCCAGAGCGTGTCTGGCCCGTGCCGGACCCCGGCGCGCTAAAGCGGCGCACTACGAACAAAGCCACCCCACACAGTTGGAAGCCTGTGATTGGGCCGACAAACCGCTGGCTCCCGGCCAGGCCTCCCCCCCGGCAGCGCAGGCATCCTGCCTGCCCCCCCTCCGGCAGCCTAGAACGCTGCGCTCCCAGACTCCAGAGTACTCCGCTCGGCTCTCCAATATGGCTTCCCGGCCAAGCTTCCACACCTCGATCCACCACCCCTGAGATTAGGAGGCCTCCCCTGGCGCAATGATCTGGTGGCGCAGGCTTTTCAGCCTGCGTAGCCTCGGGCAGGCCGAAAGCCTACCCACCAAGTGGGGGAATCATAGCAGCCGGGATCCTTTCTCATATCTAGCCCGTTCTGTTAGGATCGCCCCATTACGGCGGAGGATCGGATGGCAGGACTGACCGCCATGACCGGGAAGGGCTTTGTGCAGGGCCATTGGCCGCGGGGAACCGGCATGGCGGGTGGTGCCATGAAGACGATGGTCGCGCAGGGGCAATGGCTCGGGGCGTGACCCTCAGCGTCGTCGACCAATCCCCTGTCAGGGCGGGGGGGACCGCGGCGGAGGCGCTCCAGGAGACGGTGGCCCTGGCCCAGAG
The DNA here is from genome assembly GCA_964590215.1 of uncultured Dehalococcoidia bacterium. Lineage (GTDB taxonomy): Bacteria > Chloroflexota > Dehalococcoidia > SHYD01 > SHYD01 > CAZPYZ01. The sequence goes on from CAZPYZ010000070.1 coordinate 9,513, forward strand.
GGCCGAGGCCCTGGGCTACCGGCGGTACTGGGTCGCGGAGCACCACAACTCTGGGACCTTTGCAGGAACGGCGCCGGAGATCCTGGCCGGCCAGATCGCGGCCCGTACCACTACTATCCGGGTCGGCAGTGCGGGCGTCATGCTCACCCACTACGCCGCGCTCAAGGTCGCCGAGCAGTTCTGCATCCTGGCCTCCTTCTACCCTGGCAGGATCGACCTGGGTATCGGGCGTGCGCCCGGCAGCGACCAGCGCACCGCTGCTGCCTTGGTAGACCCCAAGCCGATGGCCGACGTCCGCCACTTCCCACAGCAGGTGCTGGACCTCCTGGCCTTCCTCCACGACAAGGTCCCTGACGAGCACCGCTTCGCCGGGATCCGGGCCCAGCCGGGGCCGCCACTGGCGGCGGCTCCGGAGGTCTGGCTGCTGGGTTCCAGCGACTACAGCGCCCAATTAGCCGCGGCCTTGGGCCTGCCCTTCGCCTTCGCCGACTTCTTCGGCTACGCGTCGGACCAAGGCCCGGATGTGGCTCAACTGTACCGGCAACAGTTCAAGCCTTCGGAGTACTTGAAGGAGCCAAAACTGAACGTGACGCTGCAGGTGCTGTGCGCGGACACGGATGAACGGGCGAGGTTCATCGGGTCAAGCAAGCGGCTCCAGGTCGCGCAGTCCCGTACGGGCCACCGCCGGCAACCGCTGCGGCCACCAGAGGAGGCCTACCAGGTGTTCTCCAACCCGGAGGCGGCATCCCTCATCGCAAGCGTGACGGGGCACATCATCGAGGGCGGGCCCGAGACCGTCCGTCGGGAGATTCTGGACGCCGGGGAGCGCTACGGTACCATGGACATCGGCCTCGCCACCACGCCGTACTTCTTCGAGGACCGGGTCCGGTCCTACGAGTTGATCGCGGATGTATTCGGATCATACGGTACTATCGCTATCGACTGGGCTCATCCCGGGCATACCGAAAGTTAGGACGCTATCCGTTTGGTCGAGGGCGATGGCTGGTACCGCAGCGGGACAATGGGGGACTGCCGGGCAGTTGGACCGAAACCGTAGAGGTTCAAGTCTAGGGGCGTAGGAACCTGAGTACGAAGGACAGCTATGAAGATCACCTGGCTTTACACGGGAGAGGACGGGCGGTCCCATTTTCAGGACGTGGCCGTCCCGCTTCACCAAGATGGCAACACGATGCGGTCGGCCCTCTTCGTGGGAACCGGGGCGGCCTTCGGCGAAGGCGCCGCGGGGGACCCGGCGGGACCCTTCCACAACGCCCCGCGACGGCAGTGGGTTGTCATCCTCACCGGCGCTATGGAAGTGGGCATCGGCGACGGCACAGTCCGCCGGTTCGGCCCCGGTGAGGTCTTCCTCGCCGACGACGTCACGGGTCAGGGGCACACCACCAGGACGGCGGAAGGGCCCCGCTGCATCATGACGGTGCCGGTCACGGCGGAGTTAGATCCCCGGAGCTGGGAGAAACTGTAGGAGAAAGACATGGCCGAAAGCCTCGAGCAACTAACCCTGGAGAGCAAGAACGTCCGGCTTTTGGGCGCAAACAACATCGGCGGCAAGGGGAAGCTGGGAGAGGGGATCGCCATCCAGCGATCGGGGAACCGGAAGATCGCCTACCTGGCCCACGAGAGCGGCCCCTTCGGCTTCACCGCCATGGACGTCACTGACCCCAAAAACCCCGGGGTCATCAGTCAGGTAAACGTCGAGAACGACCGTGTCCGTCTAAACTCGCTGTCCTTGAGCGGCGACATCCTGGCCACCGCCCGGCAAACCGTCGGCTTTGGCGAGACCCCCGCCGGAGTCGTGGTCTATGACGTCTCCAAGCCGGAGGAGCCCCGGCGGATCTCGTTCTTTGACACCTCCGGGCCCCATTCCCGGGGCTGTCACTTCGTCTGGTTCGTGGATGGGCGCTACATGCACCTCTCCACGGGCATGCCCGACTTCACGCCGTCCAACCCCAAGGACGACCAGCTCTACGTCATCGTCGACATGGCGAATCCTGAACATCCCAAGGAAGTGGGACGGTGGTGGGTGCCGGGGATGAAGGACGGTGAGCCGCCGCTGCCGCGCCACCCGGTGCTGGACGCCGGCCATCGGATGCACAACGCCAACGTGCTGCCAAGCCGGCCAGACCGGGCCTACACCGGCTTTCTGGACTCAGGCATGTACATCCTGGACATCTCGGACATGGAGAAGCCGCGCGCCCTGGGGCATTGGAACCCGGCGCCCCCCTACATGGGGTTCACCCACACCGTTAGTCCCATCCTCGACCGGGGCATCGCGGTGGTGAGCGAGGAATCGACCCGGCCGCAAGCGGGGGACTGGCCCAAGCTGACCTGGATCGTGAACATCTCGGTCGAGGAGAACCCGGTGCCCATCGGCACCGTGCCGCTGCCAGACCCGCAGACCCATAAGAACCGGGGCGGCCGCTTCGGCAGTCACAACGTCTACGAGGACCACGAGCAGCCCACCTCCGCCGGGCTCCGGAACACCACAGCCAGCATCCCGGGCGTCTGATTCTGAGGGA
>CAZPYZ010000071.1:0-485 GCA_964590215.1 uncultured Dehalococcoidia bacterium
CTGCCATCGCGGCGTCGTGCCTCATCTCCGCGTACGGGGGCATCAGCTCGCTGACCTGGAGTGTCGCCCCTGTCGCAAGAGCGCCGGCTTCAAAACACCGCAGCACGCGCTGGTGAATATCCCCGAGCTCCCCGAGGGTACGAGCCCGAGTCATGAAGCGCCCTGCGGCGTGGGCCGGTACGATGTTTGGAGCGTCGCCTCCATCGCTCACGATGCCGTGCACCCGGTCCGTGGGTCGCATGTGCTGCCGGAGCAGACCAATGGCCGCCTGGGCGATGGTCAAAGCATCGGCCGCGTTGATGCCAAGCTCTGGAAACGCCGACGCGTGCGCGGCCCTTCCCGTGTAGCGCACCTCGAAATGGGTCGCCGCAATGACCGGCAGCTCCACCACGTCGTAGGGCATCGGGTGCACCATCATCGCCGCGTGGACGCCGGCAAACCCACCTCGTTCCAGCAGGGTGATCTTGCCGCCACCACCCTGGCGC
>CAZPYZ010000071.1:495-12032 GCA_964590215.1 uncultured Dehalococcoidia bacterium
CACCACCCTCTTCTGCCGGGGTTCCGATGACGGAGACCGTGAGTCCCGCGTCGCCCGCGATCTTCGCAAGGGCCATCCCCGCACCCGCCGACATAGCGGCAATGATGTTGTGTCCGCACGCGTGACCGATTCCGGGCAGCGCATCGTACTCCGCGCAGATGGCGATATGAAGTGGGCCGGACCCGCTCCGGGCCGCGAAGGCTGTCGGTAGATTGCAGATCCCTTGTTGAACGGAAAACCCCGCGCCCTCTAACGTCTCACACAGCCAGCCACACGCCTTCTCCTCCTCGAATTTCAGCTCGGGATGGGCGTGGATCCGATGGCTGAGTGCTATAAGTAGGTCCCTGGATGCCTGTAGCGATTCTCGTGCCCCTTGTTTGTAATCCAATGGTGTCTCCTGACTGCGAGATCGCCTACAGGGTACACTGTCCCTGCGCTGGCTGGGCGCACTGCGGCGCCAAGCGAACTCAGCAACATCGAGAAACGGGCGGACAATTGGCTGAGGGATAAGGAGTCTGGAACATGCCGGCCATCGATGCTGATGCCCACGTTGTCGAGACGGAGCGGACCTGGACTTTCATGGATGAGCGGTTTGTTCGCTATACGCCGAAGCTTCTGGTTAACCCGGACCCCAACGCGCCGGCCCGGGAGAAGCAGTTCTGGCAGATCGATGGCAAAGTCTTCGCCCGGCGCGTCTTTGACTATGAACGGTCTGGCACCTCCGAGGAGACGCGGGAGATGCTGGACATCGAAGCGCGTCTGAGGCACATGGACGAGTTGGAGGTCGACATCCACGTCCTGTACACCACCCTGTTCCTGCTGCGCGTCACCGACAAGCCGGAGGTGGAACTGGCGCTCCATACCTGCTACAACCGCTGGGTGGCGGACATCTGGTCCAAAGGCGCGGGCCGGCTCCGCTGGGCGGCGCTGCTGCCCTACATGCTCATGGACAAGGCGCTGGAGGAGATGCACTGGGCAAAGGAGCACGGCGCCTGCGCTATCCATATGCGCGGGATGGAGGGTGACCGCCCGTTAACCAGCCCCTACTTTCACCCCATCTACGAAGCAGCCAGCAAACTGAATCTGCCTATCTGCATCCACGCGGGGAACGGCAGCACGACCCTGGATCGACTCTATCAGGATGTCGAGACCACCTTTTCGCGAACCAAACTGGCGGGGGTCGGGGCCTTCCACAGCCTGGTAATGAGCGACATCCCCGACCGCTTCCCGGATCTGCGCTTCGGGATCATCGAGACCGGCGCCTCCTGGGTGCCCTATGTCTTCCACGACATCCGTCCCCGGCTGGAGCGGCTGCATGGCACCACCCTCACCAAGCACCTCTTGCGGGACAACCGCATGTACGTCGCCTGCCAGACCGACGACGATCTCCCCTACGTGCTGACGTACTCGGGTGAGGACAACCTGGTGATCGGCTCCGACTACGGGCATGCAGACACCTCCAGCGAACTAGAGGCTCTCCGCCATCTGAAGCACGCAGGAACCCTGGAGCCCCGCGTGGTTGAGAAGATCCTCGACGATAACGCCCGGGCGCTCTACGGTCTGTAGCCCCTATCACCAAGCGAGGGCACCGCGAGCCCCCGCAGCCATCTATGGCAAGGGCTTTGGCCAGGGTACTCCCTGGGGAAAAGGGGTCAGGGCTTAGTCCGGAGCGATCTCGAGGTGGCCGTCTCGCAGCACCACTTGATGACCGCTGAACTCCATGGGCGCCTCGGCAGCGAGGACATATCGATTGCCGACACCTTCGACAGTGCCCCACCCGCGCGCCCGGGCCCACTCCGGGCTGTCCTCGGTGATGATGCCTCCTCCTGCTCCGGGCTTCCACACGCCGCGAGAGGCCCTGGTGGAGCCCCCCTCTCCCCCCGGGCCCATGCTAAGAATGCAGACGTTGAACTCCCGTTCCTCCTCGGCCACATAGCGGGTGAAGGCCCGGATGGCGATCTTGGACGTGCTGTACACGCAGCTACCGATGTTCGGAGGGCCCGGGGGCTGGCGGGGACTCAGCGAGCCCTGTCCGAAGTTAATAACATGCCCCTCGTTCAGCGACTCCATGTACGGCAACCCGTGCTTGGTGCACAGGAACGTACCTACCAGGTTGGTGTCCATCACCTTCTGAAAGAAGCCACGGTCCATGTCCCGGATGCGGGGCCAGCGGGGAGCCCCAACGTGGAAGTGGGTGACGATGCCGGCGTTGTTGATGAGCACGTCGATGCGGCCCCAACACCGGTGGACCTGCTCCATTAGCGACCGGACCTGCCCCTCGCGAGTCACGTCTGTCGGAACCGTGAGCACCTCGGCCCCCGCCTGTTGAACCTCGTCCGCAACGGTATCCATAGGGGCGATGTCGGCGATCGCGAGCCGGGCCCCTTCCGCGGCCATGGTGCGGGCGACGTAGCGGCCCACCCCTTGTGCGCCGCCAGTGATGATGACGACTTTGCCTTGAAGGGACATCTTGGCTCCTAACGAAGCTTCGCGCTAAGACAACAGGCCATTGGCCACAAGCAGGTCGACCGCCCATCTCAACGACAACATTTTGTCGATACAGCTTCGGCAAGCGCCTATTTGTCCAACCACACCATGGCGTCGTACTGCCCGCTGGCGATGTGCGAGTGGAAGTTTTTGACGTAGGGATGGCTGAAATCCCAGGCTGCAATGAAGATGATCCCCGGATTCCACGCCTGGTCCGCCATTCTCTTGAGAGCAGCCCGCTGCAGCTCTTTGCGCTTGGCGGGGTTCCCTTCCCGCCTCTGAGCGATGAGCAGCTTGTCCAGCTCTGGGTCCTTGATCTGTGCGTAGTTCAGGGAAGAGCCCGAGTAGAAGGCGAACAACGTGGAGTCTATATCTGCTTCAAAGAGGCCTCCGGCTCTCGATGTGTAAAAGTCGTAGTCACCGGAGTAGAGCCGTGGCCGGTGCGCCTCACGCGGCAAGGTCGTGAGCTCATAGTTCACGCCGACTTTTTTCAGTTGGGCCTGGAGCAACAGCGTATCCGTATTGTCCCCGGGAGTGACGATGCTCTCCAAGACCAGGTCTTTGGGATACCCGGCTTCCGCCAGCAGGCGCTTCGCCAGCTCAGGGTCATACCGGACCATCTCCTTGACCTCAGTCTCGGAAAACAGCCCGAGCGTGGCTCCCGCGGTGGATGGAACGCCCCTTCCTCCACTGATGATCCTGTTGAACTCGTCCCGGTCGATGGCCAAGGAGATCGCCCTGCGGACCCGAACGTCGGCCAATGGCCCCCCGCGACGTTGAGAAAGGTTGAGCTGGTACGCCTGACCCCCTTTTACGAATTCTTGCACCTCTGCCTGTGGGTTCGCTTTCCGCACCTCCTCCGCCCGGTTGAAGGCGGTCACATTCAAGATCTCGAGCTGCTTCGTCTGGAACGCGACTTGGCTGGTCGCTTGCTCCGGCAGCACCAATCTCTTGATACCATCAAGGTACGGCTTATCTTTCTCCCAATAGCTGGGATTTTTCTTGAAGGACCACACGGTCCCTTTCTGGGTCGCGGACTCGTCGAACTGGAACGGGCCCGAACCGATCAGAAGGTTTCTCAGGTGACCGTCCTGCTGGTAGACCTCGCGCGCGGCAACCGGCATCCACTGTGACGCCGTGTAGTTGAGAAACGGTGCAAAAGGCTCCTTAAAGCGGACGATGACCGTCCGGGTATCCGGCGTTTCAACGCGGTCCAGACCCTCGTACATGAAGGCCATGGCGCTGAGCGGAAGCTTGGCGTCCTTGAACTCGCCCGTGGTGGACAGGTACTCCAGGTTCCATTTGACATCCGCGGACGTCAGGGCCCTTCCATTGACCGGGGGGACTTCAGCAAAACGTACGCCGTCCCGAAGGATGAAGGTGAAGGACGTCGCGTCGGGGGATACCTCCCAGCGCTCAGCAAGTCCAGGCCGCAGGATGAATTCCGTGGGATGGACATCCGGGCCCTTCCTGAAGGAGAGCAGCGTGCTGTAGACGAGACCGTGGAGGGCCACGTTCACGGTCGTTTTACCCTGAGTGCGAAGGTCCCAGTCATTGGGCTCCGACTCGATGGAGGTACGGAGGACACCTCCTGTCTTTGCTTGAGGTGAGGCGTCTGGGCCGGTGTCCCGTTGTGGTTGTGGGGCGGTGCAGGCGAGAGAAAGGGTGGTGACGGTCGCAACCAGAGCCGGCAGCCATCGACTTAGCCGGAGATTCATCTCACACTACCTCCTTACTACCTAACCGAAAGGAAGTGAGGAAATGGGGAAGGAAGTGGGGAAGGGCCCGGACTTCCTAACTTCCAAACTTCCTATCTTCCTTCTGGCCTCGGGGGGGCGCCAGTGCTGATGGTCTGGCCGCCGTCGATCACCAGTGCGTGGCCGCTAATGAATGAAGATTCGTCCGAGGCCAGGAACAGCACCGCGTAGGCCACCTCCTCGGGGCGGCCTTGGCGGTGCAGCGCCCGCACTTGGCTGGCCCGCCGGGCGCCATCCGCCTCTCGCCCCGGCGCGCCCTCGGCACGGCTCGGTTGAGGCGGCCAGCCGTGCAACCCGGGGGTATCGATCGGGCCAGGGCAGATACAGTTCACCCGAATGGCCGGGCCGTAATCCAGAGCCATTTCGCGGGTAAGGTTCACCAGAGCTGCCTTGGTGGCGCAGTAGGCTGCGCTGTCCGGGACCCCGAAAAGCCCGTGGCTGGATGCGGTGATGACGATGTTGCCCTGCCCTTGAGCCAGGAAGTGGGGGATGACCGCCTGGGTCGCGTACCGGATGCCGTTGAGGTTGAGATTGACCACCCGCTCCCACTCTGCGTCACTGATCTCGTGAATCTTGGCCCGGGAGCCCCCACCGGCATGGCTAAAGAGGATGTGCAGACCGCCGAACTGGCCCAGCGCCGCCGCAACGGCGCGGTCCCAGCTGGCCCGTATCGTGACGTCTCCCTTGACGAAGACTGCTTCTCCCCCTTCCCCCCGGATAAGCTGGTCGATGCGGGGCTTGCCCGACTCCCAAACATCGAGGCAGACCACCCTTGCGCCCTCCCGCCCGAAGAGGCGAGCTGTCGCTCGTCCCATACCGCTATCGGCTCCCGTGATGATGGCTACCTTGCCTTTGAGCCTGCCGAGGCCGGGTTTCATCATTGGATGTTCGTCTAACGCCGCCGGCTCAGCAGCCATCGTGTCCTCCTTCCGGACTTGGACGATCCCACCACAGAGTTCCCGGGCAACTGAAGCGAGCCCCTTGGGGGATCCTTGGTTGGGGCCGTAGCGCGAATGCTGGTTCCGTTCTATCCGCCTGGCCAGGCTCGGCATTGAACTTGGGCATTGGATGGAGCTTGGACCTTGTACTTGGTACCTTGTACTTGGCGCCTATTTCTGGACCCAGGCAAAGAGATAAGGCGCTTTGCTGCCGAAGTGCAGCTGGTAGTTGTGGACATGCGACTGCACCACGTCCCATCGGGGCGGATAGATCAGCCCGATCATCCACACCTGATCGGCGATGCGCCGGACCGCGCTCCGCATCAGTTCCCGGCGCTGTTCCGGGTTCGGCTCTCTGCGCTGTCCCTCCAGTAAGCGATCCAGCTCAGGATCCTTGATGTAAGAGTAGTTGGTGGAGCCGGCAACGCTACTGTGAAACTCCCCGAACAGGATGGAGTCATTGTCCGCCTCCAGGGGAGCCAGTCCCGTCCCGCCGTCAATGCCGTAGTCCCCTGCACGCCGCATCTGACGCTGCACGTTGCGGTCCACCAGCTTGATGTCCATGGTGATCCCCGCCTTTTTTAGCTGGGCCTGGATCAGCTGGAAAAGGGTGAAGTCACTCTGGGACCGGGTGGGATCGGTAGGGAATGAGACGGTCAGTCCGTCGGGGTAGCCTGCCTCGGCGACCAGCCGTTTCGCCTCGTTCAAGTCCTGCTTGGCCAGCTCCCGGATCTCCGCGTCACTCAAGAGGCCGGGCATCGCGCCCGACACGGCCCACAAGGCTTCGCCACCAGCCACGGTCCGGCTGATCTCGTCCCGGTCTATCGCGAGGGCCACCGCCCTCCGCAGCTTGATATCGGTGAAGGGGCTCCCCCGAGCCTGCGACAGCCGCAAGAAGTTGGGATGCGGCTGCAAGTACTTGTACGTCCGGGCCGCGGAGTTCGCCTTGGCAAGCTCCTGGACGTCGTGGAAGAACTGCGATCCCAGCACGTCTACCTGCTTGGTCTGGAAGGCGGCGCGAGCGGTCCCGTCGTCGGGGATCACCAGCCAGCGGACTTCGTCCAGGTAAGGTTTGCCCTCTTCCCAGTAGTTGGGATTCTTCTTCCACACCCAGCGGCTCCCGGTTTGGGAGGCCTGCAGGTCGACCCGGAAGGTTCCCGTGCCAGCCATGCGGTCCTTGAAGTGCCGGTCCTCGTCGTAGATCTCTCGCGGCAGCATCGGGTTCCAGTCCGACGCCGCATAGGAGATGAAGGGGACGAAGGGCTCCTTGAACTGAACCTGGACGCTGTGGCTGTCAAGGACCTTCACGCCGGCGAGGCCCTCATACATGAACTGATTTCGGCTCTCGGCTCCTCTTCTGTCCTTGAACTCGCCGGTACGAGTATAGAACTCCATGGTGAACTTCACGTCAGCTGCGGTCAGCTCACGGCCGTTGACCGGGGCAACGTTCACAAACTTCACACCCCGGCGGAGGTGAAAGGTCACCACCCGTGCGTCAGGCGAGACCTCCCAGCGTTCCGCCAATTCGGGAACGAGGACCATCTCGCTGTAGTCGACCCCTGGGCCGCTCTGGAACCCGAGCAGGCTGTTGTACGCCATGGCCAGCCCTTGATTGCCGGGAGTAGTCCGGCCCTGGTCATCGGGATCGAAGTTGATCGGATCGGTGCTCACCTGCAAGGTGAGTGTCCCGCCATAGACTGGATTCTGTTCCCCCCCAAGCGGCGAACCGCTCGGGGCGGTTGCCCCGGCACAACCGCACGCGAGTAATATCAAAAGACCGCTGAACCGCAAGGACCAATTCATCGTCCTGCTCCTTCTATTACCCATCGCTCACGCCGGCACATCGGGGTTCACCCCAATCTTTCTCTGTGCCTCCGGAGCCCATTGAGGGTATTGTATAGTGCTCCGAGGGAAGGAGGTTTTCCATGGTCAGTCGGTCTCTCGAGGTACTTGGACCTGTCCCATACCGCGCGTACCCAGATGCCCCTGTGATCCGCTGGCCCAACGGAGCGCAGGTGGCCGTCTGGATCATCCCTAATATCGAGTGGTACGCCCTCAACCACAGCTTTGGCGGGGCACGGGCGGCCCGCCCCGGCGGCGACATCAGCACGTGGGCCATCCGGGAATACGGGGAACGGGTCGGCGTCTGGCGGCTCATGGACGCGCTGGACAGCGTCGGCGCGCGGGCCACCGTCGCCCTCAACGCCTATGTATGCGAAGTCTACCCACGGGTGATTGAGGGTGGGCTCGAGCGCAAGTGGGAATGGATGGGCCACGGGCTGACCAATATGGACAGCAAGACCGGCCAAAGCGAAGAGGAGGAGCGGGCCCAGATCTGGGGAACCCTGGACTTGATCGAAAAGAGCACGGGAACACGCCCGAAGGGATGGTTGGGGCCGGGGGAGAACCTGCGCACGCCCTCTCTGCTCCAGGAGGCCGGGATCGTGTATACCGGCGACTGGGTTGTGGACGACCGGCCTTACCCTATCAGAACCGCTACGGGCTGGTTGTTAGGGATTCCTTATTCCTTCGTCCACAACGACACCCGAAACTACGATCAGTGGATCTTCCCCCCTAACGATTACCTGGACCAGATGAAGCAGGTGTTCAACGTGCTCTACCAGGAAGGCGAGCGCAGCGGAACGGTGATGGCGATCCCGCTCCATACCCACCTCTCGGGTTTTCCCGCCCGCTATGTGGCGTTGAAGGAACTGTTGAAATACATCGCCGGGCATCAACAGGTCTGGTGGGCGACCGGCAGTGAGATCGCCAGCGCGTACCTGCAGCAGGTAGGACTGCCCTCAGGGTCGGAGTAGGAGGCTGTGCTGCTGATTACGGGTGACGAGTGATACGTACTACGTGCTACGTGACGCCTCTCCATTCACGCATACGCATCACGCATTGCGCATTACGAATCACGCATCTGCACTTCGGTCACAGGAAGGGACACCATGCTCAGTGCTGAAGACAACGACCTCCTGACCCGAGTTGGGCCCGGGACAGCTGGCGGTGCGGTGATCCGCCACTATTGGATCCCGGTGTTGCTGTCTTCGGAACTCCCGGCGCCCGACTGCCCCCCGATCCGGGTCAGACTGCTGGGCGAAGACCTGATCGCCTTCCGGGATTCCTCGGGGCAGGTGGGCTTGCTAGGGAATCACTGTCCCCACCGCGGCGCTTCCCTCTTCTTTGGACGAAACGAAGAAAACGGCCTGCGTTGTGTGTATCACGGTTGGAAGTTCGACCGGAGCGGCGCCTGCGTCGACATGCCCAACGAGCCTGCGGAAAGCGACTTCAGGCACAAGATCCGAACCACCTCCTACCCCTGCAGCGAACGGAACGGCGTGGTGTGGACCTACATGGGCCCGCGCTCTGTGCCAGGCTCAGGAAAGGACCTGCCGGGGCTCCCCGACATGGAGTGGAATCTGGTGCCCCCAGATCACACTTACGTCAGCAAGCGGGTCCAGTACTGCAACTGGTTTCAGGCCCTGGAAGGCGCCATCGACGGCAGTCACAGCAACTTTCTCCACAGCATGCTGGCGGACCACCCGGATATCGGAGCACACGCCACGGCAGTAGCGGACAGTGCGCGGGCGGCAGACCCAGCCGTCCAGGACAGACACCCGGTTTTCGAGACCCTGGAGACCGACGCTGGGGTGTTGGTCCCCGCCCGCCGAGCGGCCAGGGGCGGCTACCTGTGGCGCGTCAACCATTACTTGATGCCCTTCTACACCACCCGGCCACCTCGGTCCCAAGACCAGCCTGCGAGCGGCCACATCTGGGTCCCCATTGACGACGAGAGCACCATTGTCTTTCAGTGGACCTACCATCCGCTGCGTGCCCTCAGCGCTGCCGAACTGCATCGAATGCAGTATGGAGTCGACGGACAGGACGGATTCGACCCGAGCCTCCCCAATCTCCTACCTCCAACCAGCGAGCCGTTCGGGGCGTGGCGGCCCCGCCAGCGTCGTGAAAACGACTACATGCTGGACTACCAGGTTCAGAAGACGCTCCGTTTCACCGGCGTCCCGGGCGGTTGGGCCCAGGACGCGGCGGTGCAGGAGGCCATGGGCCGGATCTACGACCGCCGGCGCGAGCACCTCGGCACCAGCGATCTCGGGATTATCGCGGCGCGGCGTTATTTCCTGCGGGCGGTCCGAGCCTATCGGGACACGGGAGCCACGCCGCCCTCTGCGAACAACCCTCGTGCCTGGGCGGTGCGGTCAGCCGCGGCGATCCTCCCCAAGGGTGCCGACTGGGTGGCCGCGCTGAAGCAACAACTCGAGGTGCGGCCCGGCGAGGCCTTTACGCTTGTGTAAGAGAGGAATGGCGCACATGCATCTATGGGCGGCACGCTTGCCCAGCCACAATAGCTCCGATACTGTGTAGGGGAGGTCCCATGACGACGACTGATGCCGGCACCCAGATCGCGAATCCCTGGTGGGACGGAGCCTACGATCGATGGTTGGCCACCCAGGACGTCCCCGTTCACACCGGCTATTACGTCGAGGATTTTCGAACCCTCGAGCGGGGTTGGTGGCCGTTGCGAGGTTGCCCTGCCGTCATCTTGAACCTGGCGGGCCATCGCGGCGTGACCGAGGCCCGCGTCCTGGAGGTCCCTCCAGGACAGACGATCCCACCGTTCCGGATGGCCCTGGAGGAGATCATCTACGTGTCCGAGGGACAGGGGCTCGCCACGGTTTGGGCGGAGGGGCACCCAAAGGTGACCTTCGAGTGGCAGAAACACAGTCTTTTCCGCATCCCCAACAACTACTTCTACCAGCTGGCGAACACCCGGGGCGATCAACCGGCGCTGACGCTGCACACCAGCTATCTGCCCCTCGCCATGAGCACCAACCCCAACGCCGACTACTTCTTCCGTAATCCCTACGTGGACACCCGCGAGCTCTATGGGGCCGACGGGACCTTCTATTCAGGGGCCGCGCGGGCCGTTCGGGCCGAGCACAACCGAGGGGGACAGACCAGCACCTCGGAGACCTGGTACGCCAACTTCTTCCCTGACCTCACCGTCTGGGATAACCTTGCGGCCTACGGCGGCGCCGGCCGCCTCGCCTATAGCGGGGGAGTCCAGTTCCCCAACTCGGCGGTGCGGACCGGACTGATGGTCCTGCCTTCCCGTCGGTACCGCACCGCCCATCGCCATGGCCCGGGCGTCACCATCGTGGGCATCCAGAAGGCGGAAGGGTTTGTGATCATGTGGCCCGAAGGCGGCGACTACATCGTGGCGCCCTGGCAGGAAGGGGCCGTGTTTGTTCCCCCCAACCAGTGGTACCACATGCATCTCAACGCGGGGCCCGTCGAGAACCGGCAACTCCGGATCTTTCCCCCACAGCCTTTGATGAACTACACCGCCCCGGATCCGAAGAAACAGATCCCCTTTGTGGAGGAAGACCCCTGGATCCGCCGGAAGTTCGAGGAGGAGCTGGCCAAGCGAGGCCTCACCTCCCTCATGCCTCCTGAAGCCTATACGGATCCGGACTACGTGTGGGACGAGGAGTGGTTGAAGGGCGATTGAGGATCAACGAAACAGCTTGTTGTCGCCGTTGGCGCTCTGCTTTACGGGGTAGAGATCGTCCCAGCCCTTGGCTTCCATGAAGGCCAGCCACCGGCTAAAGCGGGCCCTTGCCGGCTCCTCGGAGCCGCGGCCGTTGCTGAGGGTGAAGCCTGGTACCCGGTCATCGCTCTTCCCGTGGCCGATCTGCATCTCAAAGTTGTAAGGCAGCTTCTGGGCCGTGGTGCCCAGGCTGGCGGGGAAGACGTAGTTCCAGTTCTCCATGTCATCCGATTCGGTGAGGCCGGTCGGTCCGCAGTAGCGCATCACGTAATGCCGCTGCGCGTCCTTTACATGTTTGGGGGCGTTCCTGTCGACTTGGTACAGGCGCCAACTCTCCATGACACCCACGCCATGGGGGTGCCAGGGCAGGATACGCCAGTGGTCGATGACGACATTGGGGAAGATGGCGAAGTGGCCTCCACCCCACCCGTTTCCGGGCATGACCTCATTCGCAAACTTCTGCCGCTTCCGCTCGTTGGTCTTGCGGTAGTACTCGTCGACCCCCGGCTCCACCCACGTGTCGGTGTACTCCCGTACACCCGGCTGTCCATAGAAGGTGTAATGCCCCCCATGCCCCAGGTTGTGGTCGCCGACGGTCACCTGTTCGGAGGGGAAGGGTACTCGTATCGGGCTGCGGTTTCCGCCCTCCTTATCGCCCTGGGGGCCGATGGCCGCGACATTGATGGAGCGGTGGGTCATGGCTGCATGGGTGACGTCGGTGGCAAAACTAAAGGCGCCAACCTTCCAGTTGGTGGGGAGGCGCCACTTGATGACGGGGTTGAA
>CAZPYZ010000072.1:0-11993 GCA_964590215.1 uncultured Dehalococcoidia bacterium
ACAGTTTTCATTCGCATGAGCATGGCCGCAGGCCGAGTGGTGCCTCAGCATGACATTACGGTCCGCGGTTTGGCACCCGACTTTCGGCGGCGGCCGTTTGGGCTTTTCACAATGACGGATAGACTTCCATTGAACGGGGTGCGGGTCCTCTCTCTGACCGAGGTGTGGGCCGGGCCCATGGCCACCAGCCTGCTGGGGGACATGGGGGCGGAGGTCCTGCACGTCGAGGCGATCCAGCGGGTGGCCCAGAGCCGGGGCACACTCCACCCGGTGCCAGGCACCGCCGGCTACCCCGGCGGGGAGCCGGGGAACCGGCCGTGGGACCGCATCGCCGGCTTCGCCGCGGTGAACCGTAACAAGAAAGGGATCACCCTGGACCTGGGCCGTCCCGAGGGGATCGCCCTCTTCCTCAGGCTGGTGCGGCTGAGCGACGTAGTTCTGGACAACTATGCAGGCGGCACCCTGGAGCGAATGGGGCTGGGCTACTCGGTGCTAAGGGGAGCGAACCCCTCCATCATTCAGCTCTCCATGTCGGGTTGGGGCAGCAACGGGCCGTACCGGGGCTCCATCAGCTTCGGCAGCCATCCCGACGCGATGATCGGCCACACCTACCTGCGGTCCTACCCCGACGCCGGGCCGGCCCTGACCACCAGCATCGTTCACTCCGACGCCGTTTCTTCGTGCATGGGGGCCTTCGCCGTGGCGGCTGCCCTGAAGTACCGCCTCCGCACGGGGAAGGGACAGTTCATCGACCTGGCCCAGTCCGAGGCCTTCATGCCGCAGCTTGGGGAGTACGTCCTGGAGTACACCATGAACGGCCGGGTGGCCCAGCCCATAGGGAACCGGCACCCGAGTATGGCCCCCCACGGAGTCTTCCCCTGCGCGGGGGAGGACCGCTGGATCGCCATTGCGGTGGAGGACGACGCTCAGTTCTCGGGGCTATGCCGCGCGATGGGGAGACCGGAGCTGGTGGAGGACTCGCGTTGGAAAACGCTTCTCGACCGATACCGGCACCAGGACGAACTCGAGGCAGCCGTCCGAGAGTGGACCGCCTCTCGAGACCGCTGCGAGCTGCTAGACCTGTTACAACGAGCCGGGGTGCCCTCGGGGGTTGTCCAGGACGATGCGGACCTCTATGCGGACCGGCACCTTCATGAGCGTGGGCTTTTCCAGGAGGTCAGCCACCGCGAGGCAGGGACGCACCCCTACCCGGGCCCGAACTGGAGGATGGATGGGGAGATGCCGCCGATCCGGCTCCCGCACCCGTGCCTGGGGGAGCACAACGCCGAGGTGTACCAGGAGTTGCTCGGGCTGTCGGACCCTGAGTACCAGGAGCTGGTGGAGAGCGAGCTCATCGGGGATACCTACTTGGAAGGGGCGGAGCTGGACCCGCGGGACCGGCCGAGCACTTCACCAGGCCCTGGCCTTCCGGGTGCTTAAGCGACCTCGCCACGGGCGTACCCCTCTATGTGAGTCACATCTCGGCCGAGGTACTTTCCGGCCAAGTCGCCCAGCTTGAAGCTCAATCAGCGCAGTGCGGACTATAGGAGGTGCCCACCTTCGGGCGCGGGCTTATTCTCCCGCTTGATCTGCTCCTTGGAACGGAGCTGGTGCTTCTGCAGCAGGTAGGGCCAGGTCCGGTAATCGTTCTGGAGCCGCTTGTTCTGGGTGGCCTTGTCCCGTCCGATACCCCCGCTGAAGATGCCCTCGCTCGATATGGGCCTGGGCTCTTGCACGGAGGAGAGCAGGATCGCGTCGTGGCAGGCGTTTTCCAACTGGATGGCCAGCATGACGGTGCCCTCGATGCCGGGGCCGGCGATGTTGACGCCGTGGCCGCGTTGGAAGCAGGCGTAGTGGTCACCCAATTGCTTCGCGATCGCCGCGCCGCCCTCGGGCGTGCGCACCCCCTCCGCGCTGGGGACCACGCCGATGCCGTCGGCGAAGGCGGCAGCCCCGTTATGGAAGGGCACCAGCGGCCTGTCCGTCAGGCTCCAGAGAGTGGCGTAACGGGAGTGGACATGAGTCACGCTCTGCACGTCGGGACGTGCCTTCAAGATCTCGTTGTGAATATGGGTCTCGGAAGGGATCGGTCCTGGGCCCGCTATGCGCCTGCAGGTCTTCATATCGACGATGCAGAGGTCTTCCAGGTCCGCGATGTTGGCAGGGTAGCGCGGATTGATGATGAAGGTCTCGGTGCCCGGAATGCGAACCGAGAGGTGCCCGGCGCTGTAAAGCACATCCTCCGCAACCAGCAGCCGGAGCCCTTCGATGATGCGTTTCTTGAGGTCATAGATCAGGTCTTCACTGACGTTAACCATGATGCGCTCCTTCGGAGGGAAGTTTCGTAGCGCGGGGGCTTGTCCCCCGCACCCGGCCCCTGCGGGCCACAAGGACCCGCTCTACATTGAACATCGGCACTAGAACACGGTGCCTTCGGGGGCGGGCTTGTTTTCGGCCTTGATCTGCTCTTTGGGTTTGATGCTGTTCTTCATCAAGAGATAGGGCCAGGTGCGGTACTCGTTCTTCATGCGGAAAGCCCGCTCCTCCTTGGTCGGTTTGCGTCCATAGCGGGCGGGCTTGTGGACACCCATCTGCATCAGCGTGAAGGCATCCTGGGCCGACTTCTCCAGGTTAATCGCGAGCATGACCGTGCCCGGGATGCCGGGGCCGCCGATGGAGACGCCGTGCCCTTTCTGGAGACACGCGTAACGGTCGCCCAGGCATTCGGCCAGGTTCGCACCCAGCTCCACTGAGTCGACCAGATGAGCCTCAGGGTAGATCCCGAAGCCTTCGTCGAAGGTGCCGCCGGGGACCCAGGGGTCGTCCAGGCAGCCCAGGAGGGTGGTGTACTTGGGGTGGCAGTGGGTGACGCTCTCGACATCGGGGCGGCGCTTGAAGATCTCGGTGTGGATATGGGTCTCCGACGGGATCGGGCCGGGGCCCTCGATCCGTTTGCAGGTGGCGATGTCGACGATGCAGAGGTCCTCGACGTCGGCGAGATTGCCGGGATAGCGGGGGTTGATGATGAGCGAATTCGTGTCGGGGATCCTGACGCTGAGATGCCCGGCGCCGTAAAGGACGTCCTCCGCCACCAGGAGGCGCAGCCCTTCGATTATCTGTTTCTTCAGGTCAAGGATGTCGGCTGGTGATCCCATGGGTACTCCTTTAGGGTTCGTTCATGTACCAGCGTTAAGGTAAGTCTGGGTTGCCGCGACGCCTCTTTGACACGACCCATCGTAGGGTGTGCCCCGCCCGGCCCGCCCACAGAGCTGCGCTCTTGCTCCCTAGCTCACCCCTCCCCTCGGCGCTTCCGCGCGGCGTTGATGACAGGCGCGAGGCCCGCGTTTCGGGGGGTGTGTCACTTTTCGATCCATGAATCGACGAAGTTAGGGCCCGCCTTGAAGCCGAGCAGGCTGGCGTTGAGCTGGCTTTGCATGTCGTTCATGGGGCGCGACTTGCCGTTGTAACTCAAGTCGAAGTCGTGGGGATCATTGGTGATGCGGACGCTGATGGCGCCGCCGGGCTTGGGTTCACCGGGTTCGTCGGTAGGGCCGGTGAGCTGAGATGGGACCGTGCAGGCGAGGGTTGCGAGGGCTGTGAGAGCTAGGACCAGGCGCATCGGTTCACCCTGGGCTTCGAGGGATCGCTGCCGTGCGACAGGAACCATCGTCTGTGAGTCCCGCCCAACCCGCCCGCGGAACTGCGTTCTCGCCTCATGCCAGGCCCTGCCCCTCCTCCCGCCAGACGCCGACGCTCCTCGAGGCGCTACTCGGGATCTCGGATCGGTCCAACGAGCTGTGCCGCGTTGGTGCTGACCATGGTTTTGACTTCCTTGTCGGTGAAGCCCGCCTCTAGCATCTTCTCGATGTAGATCCCGAAGCCTTCGTCCACATGAGGATTGAAGGTCTGGCCGAGGTCCGTGGCGAGGATGGTGGTCGAAGGTCCGATGGTGCGGATGTTGTGGACGACTTGCTCCCAGGAGACCTTGTTGGTGTAGGGGGTCGTGAAGCAGCGCTCGAACATGACGTCGTAGTGGGTGAGCTCCCGGTGCAGCTCCTCGTCCAGGAAGGTCGTGGGAAATTCGGGATGGGTTACGACGATGCGCTGCACGCCGGCCTCTTTAGCGGCTTTCACCACGGGGACCATTTCTCGCGGGGAGATGTGGCCGGTGGCGAGAACCATGTCGTAGCTGGCAATAAGCTCCAGGCACTGACGGAGGGGCTCGAGGACGTTGCCGTCCTCGTCCGTGGCGCTGATCCAGCTCCCGGCAATCCCATGCTCCCGCATCTCCCGGGCGATGCTCATCCAGTAGGGCAGTTTTGACTCATCTAACTGGCCCGAGACGTTGGCCAGCTCGTTCGCCGAGTCGACGGTCGGGAGCCAGACGACCTTGTTGCCGAGGCGGCCGGCGATGTCGACGGCCACCGGGTTGAGGCCGCCGACGGAGTTATTCAGGGCAATGCCGCCGTAGACGTTGACGCCGGGAAAGGTCTTGCGCAGCAGCGTGGCCCGGTCGGCGGTGCAGATGTAATGGGACTTCAGGACGAAGCCCCCCATACCCGCTGCGCTGCCCCGGCGAAGGAGTTCTATGTCGTCGAACTTCCGCGGGAGGACGTCCGGCTCGCTGTGAACATGGGTGTCATAGGCGCCCTCGAGCAGGGCGGCAACCATTTGTTGGTCAGCCATCAGGCATGTCCCGACCGCTGCCGCGGCTGGTGACCGACGGGTGCCCTGGGAGCGCAGGCATCTTGCCTGCCCCACCAACCCGTGCAGGCTGGAAGCCTGCGCTCCCAGGGGGCTTAGGTAAGGACATTGGCCTCGATCAGGTTTTCGAGCTTCTTGACGACGGGCGACGTATCAACCATGTGGCGGTTCAGGCCAAGCTGTTCCGGCTCGAAGCCAAGGGCCAGACCGACTACCTGGGGAAGGTGCAGAATCGGGAGGTCGATCGCCTGGTTAGTAGCTTTGGCCGCGCGTTCTTGCTGGCCATCCAGGTTGAGGTGACACAGCGGACAGGGGACGACCATGGCGTCGGCGCCCTTCTCCTTGGCCTCGGAGGTGTGCTTGGCCGCCATGGCCAGCGAGTTCTCGTCATTGACGGAGGCGATGGGGAAGCCGCAGCATTTGCCCTTGCCCCGGATGTCCAGCATGTTGGCCCCAAGCGCCTCGATGGTGTCCTCCAGGTAGCGCTTGCGGGCAGAGTTCTCCACCACGTCGTCAGGGCGCCGCATGTAGCAGCCGTAGAAGGGAGAGATCCCGAGGGCGCTGAGAGAACGCTTGACCAGCGGCTTGACGTTCTCCAGGCCTATGTCCTCGGAAAGCACCCAGAGGAAGTGTTTGACGACAGTGGTGCCCCTGTACTCCAGGCCTTGGGGTTTCAGGAACTTCTGGTTGATGTAGTCACGGTACTGCGTGTCCACCAGGCGGAGGCGGGCGGCGCCGATGACCCCTTGGCAGGTGGAGCAGATGGTCATCAGCGGAAGGCCCAACGCCTCGGCCTTGGCGAGGGTGCGGGCGTTGATGGGGTCCGAGACATCGGTGCTGAGAACCCCCGCGCCTGTGCACCCGACGTCCGACAGCTCCACCAGCTCCAGGCCCAGCTTCGCGGCGACGGAAGTGGCAGAGGTGTAGAGTTCGGGGCAGGCGCCCTTGGAGACGCAGCCGGGGTAGAAAGCGTACTTAACCATAGGGTCCTCCGTTCACGTCCGGTCGTTTGCTTGTCCCACCCTGCCCGCCCGCGGAACGGCGTTCTCGCCTCACGCCTGCCGCCCCGCTGCCAAAGGGACCCCGCCGGACTGGCCTATCTGATGTGATTGCCAGCTAATACCTTGGCCGGGGCAACTTGTGCGCCTTCGCATCCTGCTCGACCTTGTCGATGATCTCGGCGATCTGGTCGGCGCCGGGACGTTTTTCATGGGGCTTCAAGGTAAGTTTGCCCCGTCTCAGCATCTTCAGCGCGGTGCCGGCGAACCTGAGGGAGCCAAGGAGCCCCTCGGTGTCCACCGCCAGCTTCCGTTCGTCTAGCCAGCCGCTATGGCGGACAGAGTCTTCGAAGCTGTCATAATGGCGGGCGGCCTGGGGGTTCTGAGGGCCGGACTTCACACCCTCTCTCGCCGCCATGTCTCGCATCTCCATGATGCGGTGGGTGGGGTCGATGCCGTAGGGGCAGTGCTCGCTGGCCTCCCAGCAGTGAACGCAGTCCCACATGCCTCGGATGTCGCCAGCCTCGGCAAGCCGCTCCTTGGTGGCGGTGTCCCGGGGGTCGGCGATAAACCGGTACGACTTCATCAGGGCCGCGGGCCCCAGGAAGTTGAGGTCGACGTCGATAACGCTGCAACCGTAGTCGCAGAGGCCGCACATGGTGCACCGCATGAGGCGGCGGACGTCGGCCATCGCCTCTTCGGTGAAGGCCCCAGCCCCATTTCCAGTCGTGGGCGCCTGGGCCATCCGGCTAGCGCCGTCGGACTGGATCCAGGGGTGCATCGACTTGTACTTGTCCCAGAGGAAGGTGTGGGTATCGAGGAGAGTATCCTGGACCACCTTGGCGTAGGGGGCCGGATCGATGGTGATCTCGTTGTCCTTCATCACCCGCTCCACCCGCAGCATGCACATCAGGGTGAGCCGTCCGTTCGCCCGCATGACGCAGTCGCCGCAAAACCCCGTGAAGCAGTTGCCGCGGAAGGCGAGGGATCCGTCGCACTCCTCTCGGGCTTGGACCAGGGCATCGAACACCGTCGCGGTGGGCTCGACGTCGACCTGGTAGGACTGGTAGCCGTCCTGGCGTTTGACCTTAAGGGTTAGCTCCATTAGGTCCTCCCCTCTAGGCGGGTGGTAGCCCGCGCTACGAACTCGCGGGCTGCCACGTCTGCATTTGGACTGGACGAGAGTCCACGGAAACCCCCTTCCCGTCCCACGAGACCAAGAGGTGACGGGCCCACTCAGGACTCTGGTCGGGGAAATCGGTCCGCACGTGAACCCCGCGAGACTCCTGGCGGGCACGGGCCGAGGCAATAACCGCGCGAGCGATGTCGATCAGGTGACCCAATTCAAGATAGTGGATGATCCCGTGGTTATACTCCCGTCGCTGGCTGTTGAGACCGGCATTCTGGTACCGGACCTCGATCTGGTCAACCTGGCTTATGGCCTCCCGCAGGCCGGCCTCGTCGCGCCGCTGGCCGGCTCGTTGGTCCATGAGAGTGGCGAGCTGCTTCCGAAGAGCCGCCACTTCGCTCCCCGTTGGGCGGGCGAACAGGGCGCCTAGCTCCTCTCGCGTTTTCTCCTGCCAGGAGGCTGGCGGGGCGTTGCCCGCGGTGGTTGACCCGGCCGCGGCCTCTCCCGCTCGTTTCGCCAATACCAGGGACTCCAGCAGACCGTTGCCCGGCAGCGCGCAAGCGCCATGGAAGGTGGAGCCCGCGCAAGCGCCCGCGGCGTACAGGCCCTCCACCGCCGTCGCGCCGTACTCGTCGGCGGCGATGCCGCCCAAGAGTTGGTGCATTGCAGACTGGACCGGGACCGGAGACTTAGCTGGATTGAGCCCCAAGAGGCCATTCAAGCGATGACGGGTGGTGTAGAAGCGGCTCGACCCGACAGCATCGTGTGCAGTGAGGTCGACGGTGCCATCCCTCCCGTCGCCACGGCCCGGGTTCAAGAGGGGAGTGAGCGCTAGGTGAGTGCCCTTCACCACAAAGGGGTGATACTGAATCATCTCCATGTCGATGAGGCGGGCACCTGCGCGCAGGGCGAGGGCGAGGCCGTCGCCACTGCATGCCAGCGATGCGGTGCTCGGTTCGTAGAGGCGGCGCGGGCCTCCCGTCGCAAGGACCACAGCCTTGGCGGGGAATACTTCCAGGTTGCCGGTGCCGATCTCTAAGGCGGCGACCCCGGCGCAACGGCTGTCTTCGATGGCCAGGGCGACGACGACCCATTCCTCCAGCACCTGAAAGCCGGCCTTGAGGGTCTGCTCGTACATGACCTGGGTGATGACGTGGCCCGTCATGTCGTCGGCAAACACGGTGCGGGGGCGGGAGGCGCCTTCGAGTTGAATCCGAGCAAGCTCCTGAGCCGGCCCGCGGTTAAAGGGGACACCGATCCGGTCAAGCTCCTCCACCAGGGCCGGGCCTTCGCCACAGACGGAACGGACAAGCTCTTGATCAGCCAGATATCCGCCCGCTTGGACCGTTTCCTGGGCGTGGAGGTCGCCGGAGTCGCCAGGGCCGATGGCGGCGTTGAGGCCATCCTGGATGGTGGTCGAGTAGCTGCGAAGGGGGTGGGTGCGCGTAATGAGCGCGACGGAGGCGCCCGCCTGCGATGCGGCCACCGCTGCCCGCATCCCGGCGACGCCCCCACCGACGACAACGACGTCAGGCATGAAGTGCCCGCAAGGTAAGGCTCAAGGCGGGGACATTCTAGCAGGTACGCAGGAAGTGAGGAAGTTAGGAAGTTAGCAAGTAGGGAACCAGGTCATCCAGATGGACGAAGGAGCGGGGCGCCGCCCTATCTTTGCGGCGCACCAGGATCCCCGGAATCCCCGCCTCCTCAGGAGCGAGGACATCCTCCCGCACTTTGTCGCCGATCATCCAGCAAGTATGCGGCCAGCCGGCGCGGTCGAGGGCCAGTTGGTAGATCTGGGGGTGAGGCTTCTCGTAGCCGGCCCACGCAGAACTTATGACCTCGGCGAAGAAGTGCCCGAGGCCGATGGCCCCGACGATCTGCGGTAACTCGGGAACGTGGTTCGAGAGCAGGATGTGGCGCCAGCCTGCCTGGGTCAACGCTGTCAAGGCAGGCACTGTATCCGGATAGACAAGCCAGCGGTCGAAGCTGAGGTAGGAGGCGCGCACCTCCTCGCTGGCGGCCTCGGCAAGAGGCAAAGCCACACCGGCCTCGCGGTAGATGCGGACGAAGATAGGGTGCATGTGGGCCCACCACGCCTCGGGGTCGGAAAGCTCCGGGTGCGGTGTTTCCGGGTGCCGCCAGGGAAAGCCGGTGCTCAACAGTGGCGCTAGGGCATCCCGGCCGACCGTGAACCCGCGGCGTTCCAGTACGTCGGCCAGGGCGCCGGGCCAACGGCCTTCCCGTATCGCCAGGGTACCCTCGAAATCCCAAAAGATAACGGGACGAGGGGAAGTCAGGAAGTGAGGAAGCGAGGAAGTAAGGGAGGGGTCAGTCATCGGAGAGCGAGCCTAAGATCTGATCCAGGGTCCGCTCCCGATCGGTGTTTTCGATGACCGGGATCCCCCTGGTCCGGCACTCTTTCTCCAGGTAGTCCTGTAGCACGCGCACGCGGGAAAAGCTGTCGGTGAGGCGCTGTTCCTGAGGCGATCCGGCTCGCACGCTGCTCCGCAGCCGGCGCAGGTGCTCATCCCCGTCGCTCAAATGGAGCATCCGCGGGTGGATCCGCAGATTGTCGATGCGCATCTCCTCCACCAGCCGGGGAGACAGCATTGCCCCGTCAAGCACCAGGTTGTTCCCCTCATCCGCGGTCCATTGCAGAAACCGGGTCACCGAGGGCCAGAGCAGCTCGACGTACCGCTCAAAGCCCTGCGTTAACGCCTCGGGCGTCGCCCTGTCACCCGAGAGCCTCCACACGGCGTAGGTAGACAGTTCCAATTCCTTGTGAGAGGGACGTAGCATTTCCCGTATAGTGCCGATGTCAACATAGCGTTTGGCCGGCCACCGCAGGGCGCAGTGACGCCCGATGGTGGACTTGCCGACCCCCGCCACGCCGAGGATCAGCAGTGCGTCCCCGATGGTGTCATTCGTCACGGGATCCATCCTAGCAGACGGGGGCTGGGTCCCCGCCTTTCGACTGGTGCACCGGAAGGTTACCGGTCAATCCCAGGCATTTGACGAACCGCGCATCCGCTGTACCGCTCTGTAATCGCTCCACGTCCAACAGGATATCGACCCCGCAAGATCTACGCCCGTTCCGGGACGGCGCCTGGAACGGGGGCCCTTCGGGCACGTGGAACACAACTCGGAGGTGTTGGCACATGGATTCCGTGCTCAGGCAGATTCCCTTGCCCCTACGCCCGCCCACCCCTGTCTAGGCGCTTGCGCCAACAGCGACAAGGTTTGTCGCTACGGCTTCGGCAAGCGCATAGAACTGCATCGCCTCCACGGCAGCAACCGCCGCCGCGTCGTCGACTTCGCTGGGAGGACCGAAGTGGCGGACACCGGGTGTTGGTGACCGCCGGCATGCACTACTCGCTCCCGTGTCGGGTCAAGACCACCGGCGTCAACAGCCGGTGGCGTCGAGCCACAGCTCGTCGAGCCCTTCCTGGTTGTAGTCGAAGTGAGTGGGGCGCATGTTCTTGACGCGGCAGGAGTAGAAACGGTTGTACACCAGGCTGTTGGACGGGACGAAGGGCATGATCTCGTACAGGTAGTCCTGCAGCTCCTCCATGATGCGCTGCCGCTTACCGGGGTCCATCTCCCGCGCCTGCGCCAGGGAGAGGGCGTCCACCTTTGGGTCGCTGAGACGGTAGAGGTTGGTGGAGCTCCCCGTCCGAAGGGCCGGGCCGAACCAGCGGTCCGGGATGTTGGAGGCCCCAGGTATCGCTCCCCAGGCGATGCCGGAGAACGTCTCCGCGGAGAGCAGCGCCGCGGTGTTGAAGCCTGCCGGGTGCGGCTTCTGCCTTGCGGCAATGCCCACTGCCTTCAGTTGGGCGACCACCACTTCCGTGTCCTCGTTGTAGTTGATCTGGTTTTCCACTTCCAGGTGCAGCTGCCCCGGACTGTAGCCGGCCTGGGCCAGGAGCTGCTTCGCCCGCTCCGGCTCGTGAGTAAACTTCTCCCTCACCTTCTCTACCGGCCACGCATAAGGCTGGATCGCGACGGGCAGGAAGCCGGTGCGAGTGGCGCCTCCCTGGCGCGGCCCGGCGAGAACCTCCTCGTGATTGACCGCCAGACTCAGGGCCTTTCGCACCCTGACGTCGTTGAAAGGCGGTTTCTGCAGGTTGAAGATCAGTCCCCAGACCGCGCCCACCGGCTCGGGGTGATGCACCAGCTTGGCATTGGCCCGGAGCAGTGCATCCGCATCCAGCTTTTTCAGTTCTTGGCCTCCGAAGAAGTCCAGCTGTCCGGTCCGGGCGGCGGCCAGTTCCGCGGTGCCATCATCGAAGAAGAACAGTTGGATCTCGTCGATGTAGGGAAGCCGCTTGCCATCGGCGCCCATCAGCGGCCAGTCCGGGTTGCGATCGACGGTTTTCCGGACCTTGTTCCTGAACTCCTTGAGCATGAAGGGGCCGGTGCCGATGGCGGTGTTCTTGAAGTCTCCGAACTGCTCGAACACTTCCCGGGGCATGATCATGTTGGGGATTCCTCCCAGCTTCACCAGGAAGTCGGCGTCGGGCTCTGTGAGGCGCAGCACCACAGTGTGCCCTTCCGGCTCCTCGTGGGCCACGTGCTCCCAGTAGGAGCGTAGCTGCCCCTGCCTTTTCTGGAGGTCGATGGTCCAGCCCACGTCCGCGGCCGTGAGGGGGCGGCCGTTCACCGGGGGCTTGTCATGCCAGCGGATGTCGTCTCGCATTCTGAACGTCCAGGTCAGGCCGTCGGGGGAGACCTCCCAGGACCGGGCCATGTCTGGCTCCATGGACAGGTCCTGGTAGTAGCACACCCGGGGGCGCACCAGACGGCGGTAGATCTGGTGAGATACCGCGGAGGTCGAGCCCGGTTGTGTCGGGTCTAGGTGCGGTCTGGTGGTGGGGCCAAGGGACTGCGTCAGGACGCCTCCCCTGACCGGAACGCCGCTGGCACGCCAGTGTTCCTTCCCGGGTTCGCACCGCGTGGCGTGCTGCTCCTGAGGTGATGGGCCGGCCCTTGGGTCCTGGTCGGAGGGCGTGGGCACGATCGACGCGGGGCCGCAGGCCGCCAGCACGACGCCTGTCAGGCACAACCCCAGGATACACCTTGTAGCAATCATGTCTTGGGCTCCCTGGCCGGGAGGCCGGCCTCCCTACAGCCCGTAGAGCGCCCTGGGGTTACCGTCCAGGATT
>CAZPYZ010000073.1:0-11965 GCA_964590215.1 uncultured Dehalococcoidia bacterium
CCTACGAAGGGACGCCGGGATCGGGGCCGCCGGAGCAGCGTCTGCGGGAGCTGGACCAGGACGGCCTCGATGCCGAGGTCCTCTATCCCTGCCAGGTGGGCGGCCCCGTCTCCTGGCGCAGCATCAAGGACGACGACGCGTACAAGGCCATAGTGCGAGGGTACAACGACTGGCTGGCGGAGGAATATTGCGCCGCCGCCCCGGACCGGCTCCTGGGACTTGGCATCATTCCCATGAGCAACCTGGACGACGCCGTCGCGGAGCTTGAACACATCAAGGCCCTCCGGCTGACGGGTGCCCTCATCAACGCCCTGCCCAGCAACAGGGGCTATCCGTGCCCGGAGGACGACCGGTTTTGGGCTGCGTCTCTCGACCTGGAGGTGCCGGTCACCGTCCATGTGGAGCTGAACCGCCAGGGAGCCCGGTCCGGACCTCTGTTCCGCTACCCCCGGGAGGACCTGATCGAAACCATCCAGGCGCCCAACCTCGCGGAGCAGGTCTCCCGGTTCCATCGCGTGGCTGGCCTCAATGCGGTGCAACTGGTGCTCAGCGGTCTGTTCGACCGCTTCCCCAAACTACGGGTCTACATGGCCGAAACCCATGCCGGGTGGGTCCCCTTCTTCTACCAGATGGCAGACCAGCGTTACAAGCGGCACCACTGGTGGGCGGAGGAGCTACTGGACTTCAAACCGCTGCGCTGTCTCCCCAGCTATTACATGCGGGAGCACGTGTACTGGGGGATCATGGACGACCGCGTCGGCGTCGAGATGCGCCACCACGTGGGGGTGAACCGGATCATGTGGTGCAGCGACTTTCCCCACCAGGAGTCGGACTGGCCTCACTCCCAGGAGGTCATCCAGCGCATCTTCGCCGGGGTGCCGGAGGAGGAGCGCGACAAGATGGTGGCCGGGAACTGTGTGAAGTTCTTCAGGCTGGATACCGTTTGACGTATGCGTGATGCGTGAGCCTTAAGCCGCATACGTTTCACGCATCACGCATCACGCATCACGCACCACACATCACGAGAGAGGAGCGAAGAGATGGCGACCGCGGTCAAAACAGGCAGGGACCTGGTGGAGGAACTCGACGCCCTCCGGGCCGAGTATCGGGGGACCTATCCCTATAAGCCGCGCCGCTTCAAGAGCAGGGAGGAGGGGGCCGAGCGGATGCGCCGGAGCCTCAGGGGCGGCAGCTTCAACCACAGCTTCGCCGGCGAACAATACCTGAACTGCCCCAACAAGGAGGTCCGCCGCAAGCAGCTGCAGAAGCTCATCGACGAGGGTGGTCAGGTGCACTTCGGAGGCCCGGTGGTGAGCCATCCGACCCTGGCCCGCTGGGAAGGCAAGGGGTATGGACTGACCGATGAGGAGATCTATCGCCTGGAGCGGGAGGACTATGAGCCTTCGGAGCTGATCCACCGCGGCTGGCGCATCAGTGTTTGTCGGCACAGCCACTTCTCCGTGGCTTTGGGCACCAGCTACGTGGGCGAGGGGGAGACCTTCCTCTTCGCGAGGCAGCGCCAGACCGAGGCCCAGGAGCTGAAGCGCCAGTTCCAGGAGTGGGGCGTCGAGGATCCGGAGCAGGCAGCGGCCAACGCCATCGTCCATGCCGAGGCGGACGAGGACCACGGGGAATTCAATCAGTGGGTGATCCGCCAGCACTGCGATACCCCGGACCTACAGGCCGAGATGCGGAGGGTCTTTGAGATCCGGCTCCACTCCTGGATCGGGCTGTTCTAGCGCCGCTGCCACGAAGGCTAAGGAGGTCCCCCATGGCCCAACCCCCGTTGACCCCCGAAGAGTTGAAGCGGCCACCCCTGGATGGGCCCGGGTTTATCGGGCGTCTCCACGCCCACAAAGTCGAGAAATACCCGGAACCCCCGCCCTTCTACCAGGCGCTGGCCGAGGGGCGCCTGGCCAAGCAAGACCTGGAGCTCTGGGCCGGCGAGCTCTATCCCTACTGGGACAACCTGCACTACGCCGTCGGCGGCGTCTTCGTCAAAACCAACGACGAAGACCTGCGGAGCAACATCCTCAAGAAGCTGGTGGACGTCGAGGGTAAGGAGCTGGCCAGGCATTTCAGCGGCCTCACTACCCCGGCATACGAGGAGCTGTGGCTCCGCTTCGCCGAGGGATTGGGGGTGCCTCGGATCGAAGTCTTGGCCTGGAAGCCCTTCACCCGCACCTACTACGCCATCGAGACCCTGAAGCTCTACTCCCACGGCTATGAGTGGACCTGGCTGGACGGGGTGGCGAGCCTCTTCGCGGGCGACCTCCACGGCCACGAGTGCCTGGGAAAGGCCTACGCCGCTCTGCGAGACATCTATCGCGTGCCCGAGACCAGCCTGGAGTTCTTCCGGGTGTTCCTGGCCGACGCGGAGACCCATCTCGCGTGGGAGGAACAGGCGCTGGCCCGCCTCTGCTGCACGACGGAGAGGCAGCACACCGCGGCCAGGGCCTTCCGCGAGCGCCTCGACATCGAAAACCAGCTGACGGTGGCCACGGACATGATGCGGACCGGGACGAAGATACCGGCTGCGGTGCCGGCGTAGTGAGGTCACGGCTCACCGGCGAAACGCGCTGCGTCCTGAGATGACGCGGGCGAAGAGGAGATAGGCAATGGCGCCGGCGCCTCATCAACGCGGCCAAGGCGCCATGCGATGCAGGCGCGCCGCCCGGGACCGAGAATCCTGGCGACCCGGGCGTCCACCACCGGTTGGCGTAGCCGGTGCCGCAGGTCCGGGAGAACCCGCCAGGTTATACGACAACCGCTTAAACACAACCCTGCAGGTGGAGGAGACGAGTGCTGAGTAAACGAGAGAACGACCTGCTGACCCGAGTCGGCCCGGGGACCCCCATGGGCGAGCTGATGCGTCGTTACTGGCATCCCATCGCGGCCTCCGAGGAGCTGGCCCAGAACCCCTTCCGCACCAAAGAGGTCCGGATCCTCGGCGAGGACCTCGTCCTCTATCGCGACCGGCGGGGAACCCTCGGCCTGGTCGATCGCGCGTGTCCTCATCGCCGGGTGAACATGGCCTACGGCGTGGTGGAAGAGGACGGCTTACGGTGCCAGTACCACGGCTGGAAATTCGACGAAACGGGCCGCTGCACGGAACAACCCTTCGAGGATACGGTCCGGCCCGAGGGCCGCTTCCGGGACAAGTGCGCCATCAAAGCCTACCCCGCACAGGAGCTGGCAGGGCTGATCTTTGCCTACCTCGGGCCGCAGCCCGCTCCTCTGCTGCCAAGATGGGAGCCCCTGGTGTGGGAGAACGTGGTCCGGGACATCGCCATCAGCGAGCTGCCCTGCAACTGGCTGCAGTGCCAGGAGAACTCCCTGGACCCCGTCCACGTGGAATGGCTCCACCGGTACTACGGGGACTACGTGCGCAAGATTCAGGATGGAGCGAACCCGACCTTCGGGATCTCCGAGAGCCTGGCCACCGTCCAGAGCCACGAGAAGATCGGGTTCGACGTCTTCGAACACGGGATCATCAAGCGCCGGGTCTTGAAGGGGTTCACGGAAGAAGATGAGGACTGGCGCGTAGGGCACCCCGTCCTCTTTCCCAATATTTTGCTGGTGGGGAACCAGTTCTCCGCTACGCTGCAGTTCCGGGTCCCCGCAGACGATACCCACACCTTCCACGTTTCGCTCTACACCTTCCGTGCCGCGCCGGGGACCCAGGTCCCCGAGCAGGACTCCGTACCCTGCCGGATGGTCCCCCTCTTCGACGAGGAGGGGAAGTGGATCGTGGACATCTTGTTCAACCAGGACTACATGGCCTGGGCGACACAAGGGGCGGTCACCGAGCGACATCTGGAAAAGCTGGGAGAGTCGGACAAGGGGATCATCCTGTTCCGCCGGCAACTGAAGCAGCAGATCGAGGTGCTGCGCAAGGGTGGTGACCCCATGAACGTGTTTAGAGATCCGGCGCGGAACGGGTGCATCACCTTGCCGCTGGAGCAGGTCAAATTTCACGTTACCCGGCGGCCTGAGGGCTACCGGCCCGCCGAAGCCGGGTACAGTAGCGCAGCTCGCGAGATAGAGGGGGTTCAGGCAACCTGGGACCTAGCAATCGCCGGGGACTAAGGGCGCTTCCGGGCGCGTGAAGAGCGATACGTAATACGTAATACGTGATGCGCAACCACTCCTCCGTTTACGCATTACGGATATGCATCTGCACCTAAGGCCTACGTATAGATAGTGTCAGTGGCTGGGCCATGAGTGACGGCATCCTGGTTTACCTGCAGGGCAACCGCCATGCGGAGTACGTCCTGTCTCCGGTGGCCGCGCTGGCACGAAGCCTGGGAGAGGCGGTCCACCTCCTGTACGTGGTGGACTGTCCCGCGTGTACGCCGCCGGTGAGGCTGCGCTCCACTCAGTATCGCTCCCCAGGGCTGGTGGACGCCTGCAACTACGTACAGCACCTCCGGGACTGGCTTATGGAACAGGGCATTTGCTCCGAATACACCCTGGGCGTGGGCCCCGCCGCCGAGTGTCTTTCCAGCCTGGGCATAGACCGGTTCCGGCTTCTGGCGATGAGCCTGCCCTCCTCGTGGCGACCGGGGCGGCACGGCTGCGCGACCAGCCCGGAGGAAATCCTGCGGCGGGCTCCTCTCCCGGCCTTGCTGTACTACCCGCTGCCCGGTACTGGCACTCCTCCACCTTGGCTGACGGGTCTCATAGCCCCTCTGGACGGTAGCGCCGTCGCGGAGCGTGCCCTGCCGTGGGTGGAGTCCTTGGCCCATGACCTGCGGTTGCCAGTCAGGGTAGCCCGGGTCGTTCCGGACGACGCGCTGCCCTGGGAGTTCGGCCCTGGGCAGCCGGCCGGCCATTGGACGGAGGACGAAAGCGACGCCGCCCTCTATCTGGGGGCCACTGTCGTTGAGCTGAGGGAGAGGGGCGTTGGCGCCTCTCCCGTTCTTCTGCGAGGGGATCCCGGAACTGAGGTTGCCACCCTGGCGCGGGACCATCCCACCGAGCTGGTGGTGATGGCCACTAGTGGCCACGCCGGGCTGGGTCCCTGGTTCGTGGCCAGCGTCGCTCAGACGGTGGCGTACACTTCCGGGGCGCCGGTGCTGGTGATCCCAGGATGATGGGGAGTGGCATCGTCAGCTTAGGGGTTGTGAGCGACTGGTGGGACACCGTGGCGCGGGCCCCCTTCGAAACCCCCAAAGGCATGCTTGTGGCACCTGCGGAGAGGCGGGGGACAAGCCCCCGCGCTACTGTTGGTTCGGCTCCAGCCTGAAGCGGCAAAGATGAAGTAGGGGCGAGGCCCGTAATCCACCACCTACAGGTGTGCTCACGAACGGATCAGCGCACGCGGTGGCTCGTCCTTCGACCAGCTCAGGATGAGCGGAGATGATGGATCAAGGAGGCATGCCTCGCCCCTACGGGACGGTGCAGCGCCGGGGTGTTGTTCCCCGGCGCCTCCCGTCCGTTATGCCGGCGCCTCGGCCGGCGGCGCTCCGCCTCGCCTTTCCAGCCTTATGGCGTACTCGCCCCGCTGCCACGGTGTACCGACGATGGGCAGCAGGTAGTGGTCCAGCCCGATCCAGCCGGCAGTCTTCCACGCCAGGATGAGGAGCAAACCCACAGCCATAAGCATTGCGTTGGTGCTCGCGGCGCCCGCCATGACGAAGTGCCAGTTCATGAAGACGCCGAAGAAAGCCGCAATGCCTGTAAAGGCGCCAAGGATCAGGGCGATGCCGATGGCCATCTCACCGAAGACCACGAGCTTGGCGAACCAGGTGTAGTGGCCGCCCTGGAGCAGCATCTCCAAAAAACCTCGGTACCAGTCGTACGCGACGGGCGGCCTGCCCGTCTCCGGGATCACGATGGCCCGCTGCCAAAAGGCCATCAGCGCCTCGCCGGTCTCCATCCACTTCGGGTTCTCGAACTTCTCGAGCCCGTGCCCGAACCACTCCCAGCCCAGCCAGATGCGCAACGGCAGCCAGAGCCAGGCCAGGCGGGTGTCACCAAACAGGAACTTCGCTATGGGCGGGTCCTGAATGACGATCCTTTCCGTCAGTGCCATGAGAGCACCTCCATCTTGTTGTCCCGGCCGTCCTTCCAGACCGCCGGGCGTGTTTGACACTCTCACTCTAGCTTCGGGCAGGGACGCGACGCGACACCATAATGAGGGGTTCTTGCCTACCTGAAAGTGGGGGTTCGGGCTACTTGCCCATACGACGGCGGTGCGGCACACGCACCGTCACCGTGGTACCCGTTCCCGGTGCGGTGCCAATCTCCAGGGTGCCGCCCAAGGACTCGGCCCGTTCCCGCATGATCTGAAGGCCGAATCGGGGGCCGCCCGTAGCACCGAGGCGGTCCGGCCGAAATCCGGAGCCGTTGTCCCGCACCGCAACGGTAAACTGACTCGGGTCTGCGCCGAACCGCACTTCGGCGCCGGTCGCCTTGGAGTGTTTACGGACGTTGCTCAGGGCTTCCTGGACAATCCGGATGAGCTGGACCTCAAGGTCTGGTGGAACCGTCACCTCCCGGCCCTCGTGCTCCACCACCAGATCCACCTTGATTCCGGACTGCTCGCTGAAATCCCGTAAGTAGGTCCCGAGGGCGCTCAGCAGTCCGGCTCCTTTCTGGGTGATGACCCTGAGGCTGAGAATGCCTTCTCGAATGTCCGCGTAGGCGTCGCGCGCGGCTTCCTCCAGGCGCTCCAGTTCCGCGGTCGCGTCGGCATTGCGTCCCAGCTCCACCAACCGCCGCACCGCACCCACCTGGACGTTGACATAGCCCAGCACCTGCGCCAGGCCGTCATGCATTTCACGCGCGATACGCTGTCGCTCTTCTTCGACGGCCAGCTGCTGGACACGCTCATAGAGACGAGCATTCTCGATGGCAAGCCCGGCCTGGGCGGCAAATAGGCCAAGGAGGGCCGCGTCTTCCTCGCTGAACTCGTCAGCGCCCCGCTTGTCGGTTAGATAGATACTGCCCTGGGTCCGGCCGCGATGGATCACCGGAACCCCGAGGAAACTCGTCATCCGGGGATGGCCTGGAGGGAAACCCACCGACGCTGGGTGCTCCGCGATGTTCCGAACGCGAAGCGGTTCGGTGGCCCGTAGCATCTCGCCCAACAACCCGCGGCCGACGGGGAGCGCGCCTACACGCTCTCTCTCCTGGGCGCTGATGCCGGAGGTCAGAAACTGCTCCAACGCGTCACCGGGTCCCAGGACCCCCAGAGCGCCGTAGGTCGCGCCCGTGAGCTCCCGCGCGAGGTCGACCACCCGCTGCAGCACCGCATCGAGGGAGAGGTCTTCGGCCAGGGCCAGGCCGGTCTGGTACACCTCCCGCAGTTGGTCCGCCTGGAGCTGGATCTGATGGTGCACCCGCGCGTTCTCCACCGCCACGGCAGCCTGCGCTGCGAAGAGCTCCAAGAGGGCGGCGTCCTGATCGGTGAACTCAGGTGCATCGAGCTTGTCGGTCAGGTACAGCATGCCCAGGGAGTTGCCCTGGGAGGCCACAGGAATGCCCAGGAAGCTGGTCATGCGAGGGTGCCCGCGAGGGAACCCGACCGAAGCGGGATGGTCTCCGATATTGCCCACACGCAGTGGAGCTGCACCCTCTCTCACCTCACCGAGAAGCCCCCGACCGCGCGGGAGGGGGCCGATCCGGGCCCGATCCTCGGGGGTGATGCCGGAGGTAATGAACTGCTCCAACTCACCGTTAGCTCCGAAGATGCCGAGGGCTCCGTACCGAGCCCCCGCGAGCTGCCTCGCAAGGTCCACCACCTGCTGTAACACCGCGTCCAGCCGCAGGTCGCCTGCGAGGGCCAGCCCCGCCTCGTAGAGCGCCCGCAATTGGGGCCCTGCAGGCTCCAGTACTCGCCCTCCGTCCTCAGCCACAGCGTCCTATTATGCCTTGCCAGCCGAGAGGGAGAAAAGCCGAGGGCCGCCCGAGAGGTAGGCATTGCCAGCTCAGCGGGCGGCAGTTGGCCGCCGGAAACCGGGAATGACCTCGGCTGCGCCCACCCGTCATTGCGAGCTGCCCCGGTGGGGAGGACCAACCCGGGGAGGGCAACGCCTGTCCTGAGCGGAGCCGAAGGAAAGCAACCTGGGCCGGAGGGGAAGCTCCGGGACAGGCCCTCCCACGGCCGCCCAGGTGACAAGGCGCTTTGCGCTGCTTCGGCCGCGAACCTTGGCGGCAGGCGGTCGGTCCGGCACGGCCTCGCAATCGCCAAAGCGGGCTTGCGCCTGCACTCCTGGGGATGAAAATCGGCCCTCCGGGCGTCGATTTTCAAGCCAATGACGGTCTCGGGGCAGTATCCTGCCTGATGTCATTGGAAGAACACGAGCGTGCCTCTACGTCCGGTGGCCGAACCGATAACCGAGAGGACGGGAATGCCCGGGGGGCGCACCGCAAAGGGGCTGGCTCAGTCCTTCCGCCTTGGGAACCCCCCCTTTCGGGTAGCCGCTGAACTCTCCCTTTGAGGGTGCTATGCCATGGCGGCGGGCGATTAGAGTGAAACCGGATAGCATGGCAGGCTGCGGAAGGAGAATGATGATGCAGAGGATTCTGGTGCCGTTGGACGG
The DNA here is from genome assembly GCA_964590215.1 of uncultured Dehalococcoidia bacterium. GTDB lineage: Bacteria > Chloroflexota > Dehalococcoidia > SHYD01 > SHYD01 > CAZPYZ01. The sequence continues at coordinate 8,550 of CAZPYZ010000073.1, forward strand.
CTCGGAGGTCTCGGAGCAGATCCTCCCTTTGGTGACCTCTCTTGCCAAGGCGTTTGGCAGTGAGGTGCACCTGCTGTACGTGGTCGACACTGGGGGATTGCCCATGTCCATCCAATGGAAAGGGGAGATGAAAGTCGACCAGTTGGTCCTGTGGCAGCAACAACGAGGGGAAGCGTACCTCCAGGGTGTCGAGGCCGGGCTCAGGGAAAGAGGGGTACGCTCGCGCCACACCGTGGCCACCGACGCCCCAGCCCTCGCGATCGCGACCCATGCTGAAGCCGACGCGAGTGACCTCATTGCCATGAGTACCCACGGCCGTTCGGGCCTATCCCGGTGGACATTGGGAAGCGTGGCCGACAAGGTGCTGCGCACCGCCCGGGTACCGCTGCTGCTCCACCACCCCAAGGATCATGAACAGGAGCGGGTTCACGGTGTGGGAGCCGTACTTCTGCCCTTGGACGGGACGGTAGAGTCTGCCGCCGCCATCCCCCTCGCTGTGCGCCTAGCCGAAGGCCTTCACGTCCCCCTGCGAATCGCTCGCGTGGCCGCGGTGTACCCCATGGTCTTCGGGATGGAGTCTCCCCACGTGTACGCAGAGGTGCTGCAAGGCATCACCCAAGAGGCATCGGATTACCTGGAGACCATCGAGTCGCAGCTCAAAGCCAAGGGGGCCTCTGTGGAGACGAAGCTCCTTGTCGGAGACGCGGCTACCTGCCTCTTGGAATGGGCCAGCGAGTCGCCGGGAGCCTTGATGGTCATGACTACTCACGGGCGATCGGGCCTCGGGCGGGCGGTCCTCGGGAGCGTCACAGACAAGGTTGCGCGCAGTGGCGCCGCGCCCGTCGTGGTGATCGCCCCGGACGCCGTATGGAGGGTTGACCCTGGAGCGCACCTGACGGTCCAGCCTGCAACCAGATAAAGAGGCAACCACGATGATGCACTCGATCCTTGTCCCGCTGGACGGGTCAAAGCTGTCCGAAGAGGTGCTTCCTTTTGCCGCGGCCATTGGGACGCGCCTCGGCGCCGAGCTCACCTTGCTCTATGTAGTGAGCCCCGAAGGGTTTTCGGAGCGGGTGGACGAAAGGTACGGGCACCTGCTTGACGGCTTCGCTGAATACTCCCGGCAGTGGGCTGAAGGTTATCTGTCGGGAGTGCAGGAGAGATTGAGGGAGCAAGGCACGGAATCGACCCCCAGAGTGGCGACCGGCGGCCCCGCGCAGGCTATTGTCAGCGAAGCTCGACGGCCTGGAATAGGCCTCATTGCCATGACCACCCACGGGCGCTCAGGTCTTGCCCGCTGGACCATGGGAAGCGTGGCCGAGGGAGTGCTGCGGGAGACCACCGCGCCCCTCCTCCTCTACCGAGCCACCGGCCAGGGAGGAACGAGCACCCTCGGGAAGGTGATGCTCCCCCTCGGCGGTTCACCAGCGTCAGAGCAGGCGATCCCCCTGGCAACCTCTCTGACCAGGAAATTGGCCGTGCCTCTCGTACTGGCCAGGGCGGTGCCAATGACTGTCTTCGGAGCCGACGACGACGGGGCCGACTACATGGTTGAGGTCCTCGAGGCGATGGAAGAGGAGGCACAAGGCTATCTGGAGCAGAAACAGAAGGACCTCGTTTCCAACGGGCTGGTGGTGGAATCCAGGTTTCTTCGCGGCGATGCAGCCTCCAGTCTCATCGACCTCACCCACAAGCTCCCGGATTGTCTGGTGGTGATGAGCACCGCCGGGCGCACAGGCCTGGGGCGGATGATCCTGGGGAGCGTGGCCGACAGAGTGGTCCGCCACAGCGCCCGTCCCGTGGTCCTGGTCCGGGCCGCCGATTAGGCGTCTAACAGGCGGTGGAGGCGTGGCGTCGAACTACGACAGGACCCCGGAGCCAGGGCAACCGCCGGCGCGACAGTGGGATCTCTGGCGCGAGATTGGACGGTGGCGCTGGCCGGCCGCGTGGCCCTTCCCCGTCGCCCGTCTCTTTCGGGGGGCTTGCGATGAACCGCAGCCCCGGCCGTTGACGGGTCGCCGGAGGAAGCATGACGAGGACCCCAGCAAAGGAGGTTGCCATGGTGAAGCCCGCTGAAACGGTTCAGGCGCGGCAGAGCTCGGAAAGGCCAAGGTCGGATGCTCAGATCCAGCATGCGGTCATCCAGGAGCTGATGTGGGACAGCCGCGTCGATGCGACGGACGTAGGAGTCGAGGTGGACAATGGGGTGGTCACCCTCACTGGAACGGTAGCCAGTTACGGGAAGAAGGTCGCAGCCGCGGAAGCGGCTCATCGCGCCTTCGGCGTCCTGGATGTCGCGAACGACATCGTCGTCCGCATTCCGGGAAGCGTTGGCCACACTGATACGGAGCTGGCCCAGGCGGTCCGGCGAGCCCTGGAGTGGAACGTACTGGTCCCCCACGACGATATCCAATCAACGGTGACCGACCGTTGGGTGACTCTCACTGGCGCTGTTCAAACGCTGCGTCAGAAAAAAGACGCAGAACGTGCAATTCGGGATCTGGAGGGTGTGCGGGGCATCAGCAACGATATCCAGATAGCCGCCGCGCCCCACGCCTCCTACGGAGAGCTGGAGCAAAGGATCCGGGAGGCATTCGAGCGCCGCGCCGACCGCGCGGCCCGGAGGGTAAGAGTCTACGTCGATGGCGCCCGCGTGACGCTGCGCGGCTCGATCCCCTCTGTCCAAGAGCACGACGCCATCCTCGGTGCCGTTAGCCACGCGCCAGGCGTGCGGGAGGTCATCGACGAGTTGGCCGTCCTGGGCGGACCGCGGGCGACACCCAGGGGCTGGCGGAACCGGTAGGCGAAGGGAAGCCTGGGGGTGACCATGTGGAGCAGGCGAGAGCGCCTGCTCGGGCCCCAGGCGTTTCAGGGCGTTTGGTGCCCCCGGCATGGAACGATTGCGATGACCGCGGGGCGGGTGGCTTAGCCCGTCGCACGCCGGTCCCCGCCGGACCCCGACGGGCCGGTCCGGTCAGCCCCCGCCCCATCCACCTCTCGTCGCAGATGGTCCACCAGATCCGCGATAGACGCGGCGTCCACTTGCTTCGAGCGGTAGACGCCGATTTTTGGCGCATGCACACTTAACGTCAAGACGACGGTTCCCGGGTGGCGGGCCAGAATGTAATCGATGAAGGTCCGCTCCATTTCGTCGGCGATCACTGCGTGCGGGTGGAACGTGTGCAGCGTCGCGGCCAGATCGGCGGCGTCCCCCGGCAAGACCGCTACTTCGAGACCGTCCATAGCCAACAGGGCTCGCAGCACCGCTTGTTCCATCACCGATTCGCCACGCACGACAGCTACCCTCAGCGGTTCCGTCATGATCCCCCCTCCCCTTGGCGTGATCCCAGGCTACCGAGTGCCCAGCAGCGGGCACGACCCTCGGTTGAGGGGGTTTTACCTACCTGAAAGGGGAG
>CAZPYZ010000074.1:0-11963 GCA_964590215.1 uncultured Dehalococcoidia bacterium
CGGCGATGGCCATCTCCTGAAGGTCCTTCGGGCCGCGGCCTTTCCAGCGTAATAGGACCACCGTCAAGCCAGCCTGCGCGTACCTGTAGAGGTAGGCTTGCGACGGGATGCCGGTATCCATGGTCAGCAGCACGCGATGGTCGGTTTGCATCAGCACGGCCATCAGATCCCGGTCGGGCCGGACGGGGATCCCCAACTCCTCTAAGGTGGCGATATCGAAGCTCAGGACCCTGAGGGCGGAGAGGACCTGCGCAGGTACGTCGGCGTCAGCGATGAGGGTCACGCTGCTTCAAGCAGGAACTTCTCATACGCTTCTGCATTGGCGATCTGTTGGGCGGTCAGGGTCGGGTAGGTGTCCTGAGGGTCTAGCCCCGATTCCCTCGCAACGGCAACGGCGCGGGTAGAGATACGGGTTCCTTTGACCACAGGCACGCCGCCCAGAACTCCGGGGTCTACCTCCACGTACGGGAACCTGTCGGGCGGAACCAACTCGTTCTTTAGCTCCTTGATGAGCTGCGGAAAGAAGACTATGTTCAGGGCCTTTTCGGGGCCTTGACGCGCGGCTAGGGGACGCCAGTCTGGGTGATCTGGTATCCATGCGACGATGTAGCCATCCTCCACCGCCATCGCGGATCTGATCCACGCGTCGCTGGTACCCGTAACAAGCTCTAGCATATCCAGAGCAGCCCGGATCCCCTTGGGTTTTGCCCCTTGCCCCTTGAGCCGAACAATAAGCCGGATCAGCAGCAGGTCCTGGTAGGTGTAGGTGCTCTCAACGCGCCCGTTCGCCTCGAAAGGCTTGGCCTGCACCAGGTGTGCTCTGGCCCACGCAGCGAAGCTCTGATATGGGATCCGCGCGATCTTCGCCGCGATGCGCGGGGAGTAGACCCCGCGGGAAAAGTCAAAGTCGGGCGGCAACCCTCTACCTCACTTTCACGTTGACCAAGTACTTCCCCTCCCACTCCTGCAGTTCCCCGGTGAAGTAGCGGACGCGGGTCTTCTTGTACTCCTTGGTGCTGAAGAGCATGGCGTGCTCGGTCACGCCGGTCGCTTCGGCGATGGCGGCGGCGACCTTGTGGCAGTCCTCGATCTTGCGGCCGTGGAGCATGGTGAAGATGTTGTAGGGCCAGTCCTCGTAGGTGGGGCGCAGGTAGCAGTGGCTGACGACGGTGAAGGTAGCCATCTGGCGGCCCACCTCCATGACCCGTTCCTGAGGCACCTGCCACACTGCCATGCCATTGGCAGCGTAGCCCGCTCGGCGATGGTAGAGGATGGCGGCGATGCGGCGCAGGTGCCCGCTGCTGATGAGCCTGCGGGCGTGTTCAAGGACCTCTTCCTCGCTCTTGTTCAGCGTCCGGGCGGCCCGGAGGTAGGGCCTGGGGACGACCTCTAGGTCGTCCTGAATAGCCCGCACCAGCGCGATGTCTTCTTCGGTGAGATCGCGACCCTGTGCGCGCTCTCGCTTGTCGGCGCTGTAAGCCGGATCGGAGCGGCGGGTGAGGTCCGCCTGCCCGGTCATGTCCAGCTCCACGCCGATCTTGAAGAGGTGGAGGGTGGGAAGGATCCTCGTGGAACTCGCGCCGGAGAGTTCATGCAGGCAGTCCACGGTCCTCTGGAGGTCGCTGGACGGCGGCATCGCGATGGTGAACCAGAGGTTGAAGGCGTGGTTGCGCTTGTAGTTGTGGCTGACGCCGGGGTGGCTGTTCACCACCTGGGCCCCCACTTCCAGCTGGGCGGGCGGGATGGCCATGGCGACGAGGCTGCTCTGGTAGCCCAGCGCGCGCGTGTCGAAGATGGGGGAGATCTGGCGGATGATCTGGCCCGCTCTGAGGCGCTGGACCCTGGTCAGCACCTCGTCCTGGGTAACCTCCAGGCGTTCAGCCAGACACTGGAAGGGCTGAGGATCGAGGGGAAACTCGGACTGGATGATGTTGAGGAGCTTCTGGTCCAGCGCGTCCAGATTGATCATGGTGGGTCCTCCCGCATCGTGATTATAGCCCCTCGATCTTGGCAGTATTCTGGCAGTTTTTTGGTAATTCGTGGCAGTCAGCGGCGCTCCGGTGGTGGCATTATCGCCCTGCGCCAGGTACAGTAGCCCGGCGCAGAGCTTGGGAGGAGGAACGATGAACAAGTACCTACGCAAGGCGTCGCTGGGAGTGTTCCTCTCGGTAGTGCTGCTGTCGGTCCCCGGGACAGGGGACATCCAGGCCGCAGACCCGTCGAGCAAGGTGGATCCTTATCTCAAGCTGCTGCTACGGGGCAGCCCCGCCCTGCGCGCCCAGGGTTTGCAGGAGGACGGCCGGGTCGAGGTCATCGTAAGCGGCCGGGAAGACGTGACGCCTGCCCTCCTGGGGCTGGGGGCCGAAGTGCGCACCGCGCTGGCCGGTGGGACATTGGTCACCGCGCTGTTACCCACGGCGTCGGTCCGGCCCCTCGCGGCCCGACCAGAGGTGACCTTCGTAGACGGGTCGAAGCCGCTACACCGAATGGTCAACGCGGTTCCGGTCGAAAACGAAATCGACGCTTCCCCACCTCCCTTGGGCACAAGCACCGAGGAGATGGGGGCCACGAAAGTCTGGGCGCTGACAGACGCCGCGGGGGTGCCGTTGAAGGGGCGTGGGGTCATCGTGGGAGTAGTGGACAGCGGCATCGATTGGAAGCACGGCGATTTCAAAGGTGCGTCGGGAAGCTCCCGAATCCTCTCTCTCTGGGACCAGAGCGTTTCGGGCACCGGTCCTTCTGGCACAACCTACCGCTACGGGATGGAGTGTACCCAAGCCCAGATCAATGCCGGGTCCTGCGGACTGAAAGATACCGACGGTCATGGCACTCACGTGGCCTCTATTGCGGCCGGCAGCGGCCTCTCCAGCAACCCACCAAAGCACATCGGGGTTGCGCCGGAGGCCGATCTGGTGGTGGTGAGCCTTGGGAAGGGGGGCACCGCCCGAAAGATCGATGCCTGGAAATACGTGATCGACAAGGCGGTGGCGCTGGGACGGCCCGTGGTAATAAACAACAGCTGGGGGCATAACCTGGGCGCCAAGGATGGCTCTGATCCCTTGGAACAGGCCATCGATCTGCTGGCCGGACCCGGCAAGATTTTCGTCAACGCGGTGGGCAACGCGGGCGGCGCCCTGACCCATGCCCAGGGCACAGTGGCTCAGGGTGGGAGCACCACCGTCGCCTTCGGCTTCCCCGAGCCTTCGCCTTTCGAGTACTCGGCGCTTACCGTCTGGTACCGCGGCGCGGACTCCCTGGCAGTATCGATTCGAACGCCGGCAGGGCAGACCTTTGGGCCGGTCAAGAAGGGGGGCGAGGCAACCTTTACCGCTAGCGACGGAACTAAGATCGTCATCGACGCCACGTTGGCGCCCTACGCCGCGAACAAAGACAACGCGATTCTTATCGTGCTCGACCGTGACACAAAGGTAATGTCGGGAAACTGGAGCTTCACCCTCAACGGCGAAGCCGTCACCGCGGGGGGACGGTTTGACTCATGGCTGGCCCTGGTGAATGCAGGCGGGACCGAGGTGTTTACCTCTAACGCCAGTTTCGACGTAAGCCTGGGCGAACCGTCGACGGCTCGGCGTACGGTGAGCGTGGCGGGCTACGTCACCAAGCGTTGCATCGACTCCGTCACCCGGGGCACGATCTGCAACCGTAGTCTGACTGGCACGGGGATTATCGATCCGGACAGCAGCCGGGGACCTACGCGGGATGGCCGCCAGAAGCCCGATATCTCAGCTCCTGGGACGTTTATCACGGCCGCATTGTCTGCAGATGCGCCCATGGCCCGCTCCACCTCCTCCGAGTTCTTCCTGGTGGACCCGTCCCGCAAGCATATCGCTCTGGCCGGGACCAGCGCGGCCGCGCCTCACATCACAGGCGTGATAGCCCTGATGTTGCAGAAGAAGCCCAGTATGACGCCGGAGGAGGTGAAGACGGCGCTGCTCGAGTCCGCTCGGAGTGACTCCTTCACCGGGGCGGTGTGGAACGCTAGCTGGGGGCGGGGCAAAGTTGATGCGCTGACGGCGGTGACGAAGGTCAGGCCGGGCATTGCCACGCCTCCAGAGCTCGCGACGCCCGCCGATGGGGTGTTGCTCCCAGCCCTGAGTACCACCCTATCCTGGACCAAGCCCCTGGGCGTGACCCAGTACCACATTCAGGTCATCCCCGCCAACAACGACGGTCCGGGGCTGAACCTCATCCGCGGTCCGGAAAGTAGCTTTGCGGTTCAAGCCCCCGCAGAAGGGCAGGGGCCGTACGTGATGTTGCCGGGTATGTCCTATGCCTGGCGGGTACGAGTGGCGGATGCCCCGATGGCTCTGGGCGAGAACGACCCCGCCTGGGGGCCTTGGTCAGCGTCGCGGCGGTTCCGAACCCCCGTCCGGGACACCGCTCGCCTTTCGCCCGTGACGCCGCCAGAGGGGGCTACCGTAGGTCCTGGCGCGCAGCTCCTCACCTGGGGCAACGGCGATAAGGACGTCTTCTACTACGAGGTGCAGATGAGTCCGGACCCCAATTTCGAGCTGGACCCGTCCAGGGCGACCGCCGCGGTATGGACGAACCTGGTGCACGGCGGGGTGAGCACACCCTCCAATAGCTGGCGCACGCCGGAGTTGCAGCCGCAGTCTACCTACTACTGGCGGATCAGGCCGCGAGTCCAGGGGGACGGTGCGCCGGTGGCGTGGGGCCGTGCCTGGAGCTTCCGGACCCAGTGATCCGGGGTGGGCTGGTGGCTTAAAGCCTGACGACTGACACGTGACCGCCCCCCGGTTCACCCATTACGCATCACGCATCACGCATCAGGTGTCTGCGCTGAAGCCGCTCGGTGCTCCCCGTACACCTACCGGGCGGCGCGCAGCAGGTCCACATGGCTCCAACTGCCGCTCAGGGAGCCGGGATAGGTCCAGTCGGAGACGTTGGTGGGGTCCGCCATCGCCTCGACGGGCAGCCAGAAGAGCGGGAGGTCCAGCACCGCATCGAACTTGGCGTCTCCGGCCGCGCGCCATGATTCGCGCTGCTTGTGCTCGTCCAGGGTGCCTAAAACCTGCTTGAGCAGGGTGTCCACCTCGGCGCGTTCGGCGCCGCCCCTGGGCCCCAGGCTCGTCGAATAGACCGTCGCCCCGGTGAACTGGGTGGCGTTGGTAGCGGTTACGGCGGCGTAGTTGGTGAGCTTGAACTGCCGGGTGAGATTGGTCCACTCGTTCTCGTCCATGGTCAGCAGGTTCACGTTCACGCCGATAGCGCGCCACGCCCCGCCGATGGCCTCAGCGAGGTCCTCGGACCCGGAGTACCCCGAAACAGCATAGACTCGGATATTCATAATGAGCGGGTTGTTCGGGCCGTGGCCCGCCTCGGCCAGCAGGGCTCGTGCCCGGCCGGGATCATGGCCGTAGGTCTCCTGGAACCTACGCTCCCATTCGGGGTTCCAGCCTTCCCGAGTCGGATGGAAGTGGTTCACCAGCATCAGCTCGCCCTTGCCCGCGAAGAAGGCCTTGTTCAGCTCGTTCCGGTCTACGGCTTTGCTCAGGGCGCGCCGCACCCGGATGTCCATCAGGGGGTTGTCGGGCTGCGCGTAGCCCTTGGAAAAATCATTGATGTCCCGGAAGTTGCAACAGCGGTACTCGACGAAAGTCCGCAGCGCCGGGACGCGTCCGGCCAACAGTTTGTAGCCTCGCTGTGCGGCATGCGGCTGGAGGTCCTGGGGCAAGTCTGCAATATGGACTTCCCCGGTGACCAGCGCGGCCAGGCGAGTGGAGGCTTCCTTGATCCAGCGGAACTCGAACTCCGGGAAGTCGGGCGTGGACCGCCAGTGGGTGTACGGCACCCGTTGGAACCGCAAGTAGGCGCCTTGCTCCCGCTCCTTGTACTGATACGGCCCGGTGCCGGCTAGGGGCTTACTCTGCATGGTCGCAGGACCCTGCTTCTCCAAGTGGGCAAGGCTCTGGGCTTCCATGTTGCCGCGCGCTTCTGACACCGACTCGAAGAAGTGGCCGTCAGGACGATTCAGGTGGAACACTACCTCCTGGGGATTCACGATCTCGATCTCACGGAGCGTCCTCGTCCAGTAGGGACGCGTGCCGGTGAGAGAGTCTTCCTTGACATTCTCCTTCCAGGGCACCGGCACATCCTGGGCGCTGAAGGATCCCCAGTTATCGTGGAAGGGAATGCCCTGGCGCAGCTTGAACCGGATGGAGCTGCCATTAGGCTCGACCTTCCATTCCGTAGCCAGCTGTGGCGCCAGCTTGCCGGTGCTCGGATCTACCCCGATCAGGCTCTCGTACATGGGGCGGAGCTGCCAGCTGTTTGGGCCCGTCATGTGGCGCATCTCGTTGCTCTCGCGTTGAGGCGGCGCCACTGCCAGAACGACCCGGTCCACCTTGGGGGTGCCCGTACCGGCTCGCCCCGGCGCGGCTTCCTGCCGCGCGCAGCCCAGCACCGAACTGGTCATAACCACGGCGAGGATTGCCCACGCCCGCACGACCTCGTAGCGCGGGCCCTGGTCGCCCGTCGGGCGCGGAGGAGGAGAACCTCCTGGGCTACCCTCTAGTCGATTGTGCACGGATTACGCATCGCGCATCGCTCATCACGTCCACGGCAACACGGACACGTGGATGCCACCGGGCACGCCGTCGCCGGCGACGGTGCGAATAGCCAGGCCAACGTCCTTGAGACCATAGGTGTGGGTGCACAGGTCGTTCAACGCGTACTTGCCAGATCCAATGAGCCGAATGGCCTGCTCTACCGCGTAATAGGAATGGCCATTCGCGCGCTTGAGGACGACTTTCGCCCGGCCGAGGGCGCTGACGTCTAGCGTCTGATTTCCGGCGGCGGCCAGGACAATGGTGCAGCGGGCCTTGGATGCGACCGCGACAGCGTCGGCGACGGTGTCCTTGCCGCCGCCGGTCACGTTGACCACGACGTTGACGCCCTTTCCTCCCGTCAGGTCCATCACCTTCTCCCGGAAGCTCTCCTTCTCTACATCGATGACGTCCGCGCCCACCAGCTTCTGGGCCAGGGCGAGACGATGGGCGTCGTGACTCAGGCCGGTGACGATGATGCGTTCGGCTCCTGCCTCTCGGGCCGTGACGGCGGCGGCCAGGCCCTGCTGACCAGGGCCCTGGACTACGACGCTGTCCCCCAGTTGGAGGTCGCCGTAACGGTACATCCACTCGACGCCGTTGGACATGGGGAGGAACAGGGCCGCCAAAGGTGGCGAGAGGTGATCGGGAACCCGATGCATCACGCAGTTGGGGTGCAGGTACAGGTAGTGGCTATAACCGCCCCAGAGAGCGGGAGCGATGTCGGTGGGCGTCGTCCCGTAGAACATGGGGAACTTGGCGCTACCGCCGGGGTCGGTCTGCTGGCAGAAGCGGTAGTCGTCGGTGCGGCAGAAGTCACAGGCTCCGCAGGGCATGTACTCCTCGAGGGCGACGCGGTCGCCCTCCTTGAACCCGGCCTTCCGAGCCTGGTGTTCGCTTCCCAGGGCGGCGATACGTCCCGTGATTTCGTGGCCAAGGATGTGGGCCGTCCCCCGCATCCGGGTCTGCTGATGCACATCGGACCCACAGACGCCGGTCGCTTCCACGCGCAGGAGGCCAGCGTTCTTGGGCAGATCCGGCATGGGGTATTCCCGGACCTCAAAGGTCTTGGGGGCGATCATGGTTGAAGCAAGAACCGATTCTGCCATGGGAGGCTCCTTTCAGGATGAATGTGGAACGGGAGACCTGGTGCGTGATACGGGAGACGTGATGCGTGGAACGGAATACGTATCACGCATCACGCAGTCACGTAGGGTGAGTCCGCCTTCAAACGCGCCTTGGCCCCTTCCAACCAGGACACGTTTCTTGGCAGGACCGCGCTAGCTGACCGGACCTTGTAGGCGCCGGCCTCGTGGGCTGCGGCGGGTTCTTGGCCGTCTTCGAGAGCCTTGGCTAGACGGAGCAGGACCCGGCGCATGTGAATGATGGCCGAATCGGCGCTGCCGAGGTGCTCTTTGGTCCGGTCATAGATCGGGCCCATGGTCTCCTGACAGGCGGTGTCCTGCTCGCCAATGCCCAAAATCCCTGGGAAGTTCACCGTCCGCTGCATCTCCCGGTCGATGAGGTAGTCGTTGGTCTTGTTGCGCAAGGCCCGGTAGGTGCCAGGGATGTGCTCGGCGTGGATGCCGTGACCGTGGAGTATCTGGTCGCGCTCTTCCTCGGTGAAAGGCTTGCTCGCCCGCCAGGTGACGCTGTAACGCCAGCAGTTTTCGTCGTCGATGGGGATCCAGGCGTGGCCCCCGATCTGCTGGTCGGGGTCCACCCCGCCGGGGATCATGGTGTACCAGGGGACCAGGAACTGAGTGATGCGCCAGTAGTAGGAGTCCTCCTCGGCGAGGCGGCGGGCGCCGATGAGAATGCCGGCATCCGTCTCCACCGTCTCGAAGCGGGGGTGTCGGTCCTGGGCGGTGTACTTGGCGATGGGGCCCCCGGGCCCGCGCCGCTGGCTGCTGTCCATCCAACTGTGCAGGAAGGATATATGGCTGGAGTCGATGCCGCCCTCGACGGCCTGGACCCAGTTACTTTCCTGCAGGGTCTTACTGAGACAAACGTGCTCGGCAGGGACCATGTTCCACTCGAAGCCGGGCAGTTCTGCCGGCTCAAGGTCTCTGGGGCCCATATACGCCCAGATCACACCGTTCCGCTCCCGGCAGGGATAAGCGGTGTGGCGGATCTTGTGCTTGAAATTGCTTTCCGGCGGCTCATTGGGCATGTCGACGCAACTGCCGGCAAGGTCGAACTTCCAGCCATGGTAGACGCAACGGAGGCCGTTCTCCTCGTTCCGGCCGAAAAAGAGGGAGGCCCCCCGGTGAGGGCAGTTGTTGCCCAGGAGCCCTGGGCGGCCTGAAGTATCCCGGAACCCGATCAGGTCCTCGGCCAGGAGCCGAACCCGCACCGGAGGGCAGTCGGGTTCGGGAAGTTCCTCGCTGAGGAGCGCGGGTATCCAAAAACGTCGCAGCAGGGTGCCCATGGACGTTCCCGGGGTGATGTGAGTGAGGAGATCGTTCTGTTCTCGGGTGAGCATGGCGCTACCTTCCTAGTCTAGGCGCTTGCCGAAGCCATATCGACAAAACGTTGTCGCTATCCCCGCAAGCGCCTTAGTCGGGGACGGGCCGGTGCAGGGGAAGGGGAACCCGTGAGCGCGGAATCCATTTCCCCACATGTCTGAGTTGTGTTCCATGTGCCCGCAGGGCCCCCGTTCTGGGCGCAGTCCCGGAACGGGCGTAGGGTCTTGCTGGGGCAAGGATAGGGAAGGGGTAGTGCGGTGTCAACCGGAGCCGCCTTTTCGCACCCACCGTTTACCTGCTTTTTCCCCAACGTTCACGAAAGGGTAGTTCAATAAGACCGAAGGGCCCCGAAGCGGGGGCCGACCAGCATGTGGAAGAGGGGGAACCCATGGAGGCCACCCAGAGCTCCATTCCCTTGGATGTCTTGTTATTGTTTTCGTCCGGCACTGCGAAACGGCAGTTCCCCGCCGGAACGGTGCTCATGCGCCAGGAGGGGGTGGGTGACTGCATGCACGTTATTGTGTCGGGGCGAGTGCGGGTGGAGCGAGAGGAACCCGACATCAAGGGACCCATACTTCTGTCTGAGCTCGGACCGGGAGACGTGGTCGGCGAAATAGGAGTCGTCATGGGGTCAGGCAGGACGGCTACCGTCACTGCCATCGAGGACACCGAGACCGTGGAATTCAGAGCGCGACGGCGCCCGTCGTGGAAGCCGTTGCCCGTCTCTAGAGAGATAGCCGCCCCCATCCTTGACGTGGCGGGCCACCGGCTGCACCTCATCCGGCTGGTGGCGGAAGCCGTCCGGCGGCAGCAGGCCCACTCTGAAGACCGAGGGACGCAGGGCGCCGCCTAACAGTGCGGCCGGAAAGCCGCACTCAGTCGAGGGAGGCGGGGCAAACGACCGCTGCGTGAACCTGGGGTCTGGGGCGCAGCCCCAGTGTCACCGCCTTTCCGGCCGCGGTCCTAGACCCCCTCTACGACGATGATGTGGGTTTTCGCCGCCTTCTGGCGTAGGGCGATGAGCGGGCCGTAGTCCGGGGACGCGTACCACTCCTTCGCCCGTTCGAAGGACGGAAACTCCAAGACAACAACCCTGTGAGGCTGAAACTCGCCCTCCAGGGTCTCGGTCCTGCCGCCACGGACCAGGTACTTGCCCCCGTATTTCTCGATGGTGGCGCTCACCTGGCTGCGGTATTCCTCGAAACCCGCTGGGTCCTGAACGTCCACGTCCGCGATAACGAGTGCTGCCATAGTTCGTCCTCTCGTGCTTTAATGGTGCGCCGATCCTAGCAAAGGCGCAGGAGGCGCACATGAAGACGAGCACCAGCCGCATCCTGACGACCCACGTCGGGAGTATTCCCCGCCCTGAAAGCATCCGAACCCTGCTGCGCAAGCGGCTGGCCGGCGAGCCGGTCGACGAGGATGAGCTTTCGAAACGGGCGGCGGAGGCCGTCCAGGAGGTCGTTCGCAAACAGGCCGAGGCGGGCATTGACGTCGTGTCGGATGGGGAGTACGGGAAGACGAGCTTTCTGGCTTACGCCGAACAACGGCTGGATGGCTTTGTCGCGGTAGCGCCTGATGACCCGAGCCTGCCGGCCAGCAACACCAGCGGCTCCTGGGCTCGGAGGGTCGATACCCGACGGGAATGGCGCGCCTTCAGGGACTATTACCAGGAGTACCTGCCGCGAGCAATGCCGCCGGCGACGCCGCCGTCCGTGTGCAAAGGACCCATCTCGTATCGGGGCCAGGCCGCGCTCCAGCGAGACCTGAAAGCCTTCAGGGCCGCGCTCGGGCACACGAAGGTGGAGGAAGCCTTTGTTCCGGCCATCGCACCCGGCATGGTGGGCAGGGGCCAGAACCAATACTACCCCACCGAAGAGGCCTACGTGTTCGCCATCGCGGAGGCGATGAGCGTGGAGTATAAAGCGATCGTTGAGGCAGGGTTCGTTCTCCAGATCGACGATCCGGGTTTGGGTGAGACCTGGGACATGATGATTCCGGCTCCCCCACTGGAGGAGTACCGGCGGATGCAGGCTAGGAACATCGAGGCGCTCAACCACGCCCTGGCCGGCATCCCGGAAGACCGGATACGCTATCACCTGTGCTGGGGCAGCTGGCAGGGCCCCCATGTCCACGACCTGGGGCTTCGGGAGGTCGTCGACCTCCTCTTACAGGTGAAGGCCCAGGCCTACTCAGTGGAAGCCGCGACCCCCCGACATTCCTACGAGTGGAGGGTGTGGGAAGAGGTGAAACTGCCCGAAGGCAAAGTGCTCATTCCCGGCGTCATCGCCCATACCACGGCCGTCGTGGAGCACCCGGAGACGGTGGCCGAGCGCCTCAGCAACTTCGCTGCGGTGGTCGGACCGGAGAGGCTCATAGCGGGAGCGGACTGCGGGTTTGCTCAGGGGGCGTTGTATGAGCGGCAGCACCCGAGCGTGATGTGGGCGAAGTTCGAGGCGCTGGCCGAGGGGGCGAGGCTCGCCTCGGAACGGCTGTGGCCGAGGTAGGAGCTTGCCGAAGCCATATCGACAAAACGTTGTCGCTGTCGCCGCAAGCGCCTACCTCGGGGACGGGCGGTGCAGGGGAAGGGGAACCCGTGAGCGCGGAATCCATTTCCCAACACCTCTGAGTTGTGTTCCATGTGCCCGCAGGGCCCCCGTTCTGGGCGCAGTCCCGGAACGGGCGTAGGAGCTAGCTGGCGCCTGATGCAATTCTTGTTTCCCGTTCTATCGGGGGGTCAGGTTGGACGTTGGACTTTGGAGGTGGGGCTTCGGACCTTGGACTTTGGACTTTGGAGGTGAGGCTTCGGACCTTGGACTTTGGACTTTGGACTTTGGACTTTGGATCAAGGAGGGGACATGCCGAAGGTCTTTGTTTTTGCGCCCATGGGAGACAGCCACAAGTTCCTGGA
>CAZPYZ010000075.1:0-11940 GCA_964590215.1 uncultured Dehalococcoidia bacterium
GACCGGCATGCCCAGTTGGTGACCACGCTGGCCATCTGCGGCGGCTCGCTGGAGAAGTTCGCCACGGAGATCCGGGGCCTTCAACGGACAGAGGTGCTGGAAGCCGAGGAGCCCTTCGGTGAGGGGCAGACGGGTTCATCGGCCATGCCCCACAAGCGGAACCCGGAGCTGTGCGAGCGAGTCTGCGGACAGGCCCGGCTGCTTCGAGGGTACGCCGTCACCGCCATGGAGAACCAGGCCCTTTGGCATGAGCGAGACATCAGCCATTCCTCCGCGGAGCGGGTTATCCTGGCCGATTCCACCACGTTGCTGGACTATATGCTGGTCCTGTTCACCGGGGTGATGGGGGGGCTTGTCGTGTATCCCGCGAATATGCGGCGGAATTTGGATCTGACCCAGGGACTCGTGTTCTCGCAACGGGTGTTGACGGCGCTTATCGATAAAGGCGCTGCCCGGGGCGACGCGTACAAAGCGGTGCAAGAGGCCGCGATGCAGACTTGGCGGGACCATACCCCGTTTCTGGACAGGTTGTGGGACCAGCCCCTGGTGCGGGCGCAGTTCAAGTACGATGAGCTGGAGCGGCTGTTCGATTACGGGTACTACACAAGGCACGTGGACGCCCTTTTCGAGCGCGTGGGGTTGAGGTAAGGGTGCCGGCGTTCCGGAGGCGCCTACGGTTTACCGATATGAGCGGCGAGCGCTCCTTTGAGGCAGAGGCGCTGGTGGATTCAGGAGCGACATTTTCTCAATTACCGGCGGAGGCAGCGGAGGATCTGCACCTGGTAGGCACGCGGTCTCGTCGCTTTCGGCTCGCAAATGGTCAGGTAGTCGAGCGTCAGTTGGCTCACGCGTTAATCGTCTTGCCGGAGACGGATGAGCCGCCGGCTCCGACAACTATTGTCATCGGCGACCGGGGGTCGACACCGCTGCTGGGCACGCACGATCTGGACGTGTTCGGCCTCGGCATCGATACCTTCGGCAGCAGGCTCATTCCAAGAGTCCTCGACCTCCTGAACGAAACAGGCTGGCCGACTATCTGAGAAGGAGCGGGACTATGACGCTGTTGGTGCGAACGGACTTCCAGGGTCTCTTCCGGCGGGGAAAGGTGCGGGACACCTACGACCTGGGTGACCGGCTCCTGATGGTGGCGACGGATCGCATCTCCGCTTTCGATGTCGTCCTTCCCACGCCTATCCCGGACAAGGGAGCGGTCCTCACGCAGCTCTCCGCGTTCTGGTTCGAACGTACCTCCCATCTGGTTCCGAACCATTACGTGGACCTGGTCTCAGATCCGGCCCAACTGGCTCCGTACTGGGACCTGCTCGGACCAGCGCTGAGCCCCGTGGACCTGGTTGGCCGCAGCATGCTGGTGAAGAAGGCGGAACCGGTGCCAGTTGAGTGCGTGGTGCGGGGATACATTTCAGGATCGGGGTGGGCTGAGTATCGGGACCGCGGTACCCTCGCTGGGGAGTTACTGCCTCCCGGGCTGAGAGAGAGTGAAGAGCTGCCGGATGCCTACTTCACCCCGGCGACCAAGGCCGAGACCGGGCACGACGAGAACATCACTATTGCTGAAATGGAGCGCATGGTTGGCGCCGACCTGACGCAGAGGCTGAAGAAATTTAGTATCGCCCTGTACGAGCACGCCCGGGTGTACGCCCGGCAACGGGGGATCATCATTGCCGACACCAAGTTCGAGTTCGGCTTGGTGGGGGACGAGGTGCTCCTCATCGACGAGGCGCTCACTCCGGACAGCAGCCGCTTCTGGGATATCCGGGATTACCGGGCCGGGATCGCACCCCCCAGCTTCGACAAGCAGTACGTGCGCGATTGGCTCGTTGAAGCTGGGTGGAACAAAGAGCCTCCTGCTCCCGAGTTACCGCCCGAGATTGTCGCCCGCACCACGGGCAAATATCTCGAAGCGTTTACCCGGCTGACTGGCCGGGAGCTTGCCCGGTAAGCTCACGCCGTTCCCGCTATTATGGAGGGGACGCCCACTGGGGCGACCTCTCTCTCGCCAAGGACAAGCATGCTCGACTCGCTCCACACCATGATTGAAGGCTACGTGACCCAACTCCCCGGGGGTACCAGCCGCACCGCCTACGGTTTTCCTTGTTTCTTCGCAGGGGAGCGCGTGTTTGGCCTTTATGATGGCGATGCCCTCGTCCTGAAGTTCGACGCTGATACAGGGGATCAACTCATTACTGCGCAATTCGGACGGCGTTTCCGTCACGCGGCCACCACTTCTGGCAGGCTCTGGGTCCGTATCAACCTCGCAAGGGTCAGCTCAGAGGAGGTGCTGGAGACGCTGATTCATCAGAGTTACCAGTACGTCATGGGAGCTGCCTAGGCCGGTGCCCGGCTTCTGTGCCCGGATCTACGTGACCCTTAAGCCTTCCGTGAACGATCCCCAAGGGTTGACCATCCAGGGCGGGCTGCACATGCTAGGGTTCAAGACCGTGCAGCAAGTGCGCATAGGAAAGTTTCTCGAGGTGGAGCTGGAGGAGGTTAGCAGGGCCGATGCGGAGGGGCGGGTGGACGAGATGTGCCGCAAGCTGCTGGCGAACCCAATTATCGAGGACTATCGGTTCGAGGTGGAGGCGGCAGAGGTTGGCGGGTAGCCGCTAGCCGCCTTCAGAGGGTTCCTTTGGTGCTGGGGACGGTTCCGATCCGGCGCGGGTCCTCCCTGCAGGCGGCATCCAACGCCCGTGCGAGGGCTTTGAACACGCCCTCGGCCTGGTGATGGCCATTCTGGCCTCGCAGCAGTTGGACGTGGAGGTTGAGCCTCGCTTCTCGGGCGAAGGTTTCCAGGAAGTGCCCGACCAGCTCCGAGGGCAGGTGCCCGATGGTGGGGCCGGCGAAGGAGCTATCGACGACGGCGTAGCCCCGTCCGCTCAGGTCGAGGGCCACCAACGCCAGGGTTTCGTCCAGGGGGACGATGGCGTGGCCCATGCGGGCGATCCCAGAACGGTCCCCCAGGGCGTGATCGAAGGCGCGGCCGACCACAATGGCGGTGTCCTCCACCGTGTGGTGGTAGTCCACGGAGAGGTCCCCGGCCGCCTTGACCACGAGGTCGAAAAGCCCGTGGCGGGCCAGTTGGTCCAGCAGGTGGTCCAGCATGCCGATGCCGGTGGCAACGGATGAGATCCCGGAGCCATCGAGGTTCAGTTCTACGCTGACGTCGGTTTCCGCCGTCTTGCGGGAAAGAGAGGCAGACCGGGGGGGATCCTTGCGATGCTGTTGCTGCATCAGCAGTTATACAGTCACGAACGCCCTGGGCTTGCCCAAGAATGGTCGAATCTCGTCTTCCAGGTGTTGCCGGCCAGGTTCCCATTGGAAGTGTTCGAATAGTTCCTCGCATATCTCGACGGCAGCCTGGACGTCGCCGGCTTTCCAGAGCCAGAGTGCGAAGGTTCGTGCTACCTCCACCCTGGGGGCGTAACAAAGCCTCTTGGTAACCATTGGTGATCTTCTGGGATCGAGCACAACCAGCTCTCGTCCTTCAGTGTCGTAATAACTAAATTCCACGGTTACGCTTTCCTCATCCGGCACACCCAGCCCGTCGTAGAGGCGCCAGAGAGAGCCGATGGCCTCTGCGACGTGGTAGATGGTCTCCATGGTGTTGAGCACCCTTCGACCGTCGCGGCGCATGTCCTCGGCACGGGGATCCAATTCTTCTCGCATCAATATTCTGTGAAGGAATGCCCCACTGCGCAGCAACGTCCATTGCTCAACGGTGGGTCCAGGACGCTGTCCGGCAGCGTCGATGGTGGTCTCGATCCCGTCGCTGATATTGTGGGTATTGAAGGGCTTTCCTTTGGAGTACACGATGAAGGACCACCCGCGGAACAGGATCGAGGCGCCGGACGCTGCCCGGTGCAGCTGAGCGTGCGAGAAGCGCTTGGGATCAAAGGCCGGGGGCACGGGAAACGCCCGCGTGGTGCGTACAGCGGGGTATCGCGTCCAGTCGATGGTGCTCATGGTTGCTCCAAACGACGCAGTTGCTCTCTGAGAGCCTCGCTCGGGGCCGTCGCCGCAGGCTGAGGTGGCGTGACCAGAGCCCGTATCTGGGCCAGAGCAGATCTCTCTGGTTGAACAAGGACCGCTCGATCAAGCGGCGCATATGCTCCGCGGTCGGGACCTTGGTGGTTTGAGCGTTCCCGGTGCGCACATAGATAGCACTCTGTTCAAGGACGTCATCGTATGATTGACGGCAGATGTGCGGCAAGGTGGGGAACGGCGTGACCTGCAGCACGACGAACGCCTTCCCTTCAATGCGAGGGGTATAAATGGCGAACCGAACTTCAGGGTCGGCGAATTGCCGAACGAGTTCGCCAATCGGCGTGGGGTCATAGGATCCGGCCTGCTCGTCGGTTACCCCGTCGCGACTCAACTGACCTCCAGCATCGTTAACGCCGATCACAATATACCCAGGGCTGTCTCCATTACCGAAGCCCATGAGGTCACGAACCAGTTCGCGTTGACCGCGTCGACCCAGTTCGTTCCACCCAACGCTTCCTTTGTATTCGACGGTTGCGGTTTCTCTATCAAATCCGAAGACGATTGGGGCAAGATCAAGTGACCCCATAGAGCCAAGGGTCATAGGGTCTTAAAGGCCTCCATGAGCGTGTCGGTGTCTTGCGGGGCGCCGACGCTTATGCGGAGGCAGTTGGGCAGCCATTCAGTGTCCACGTGCTTCACGAACACCCCCCGGCTGGCGAGGCCTCCTTTGAGCACGCCCGCGTCGCGGCCGTGAACGCGGCAGAGAATGAAATTGGCCTCGGAATGGATGGGTTCGAGGTAAGAGACCCCTCGCAGGAGATCGCACAGGCGGCCCCGTTCTTGCACGATACGGCCAACGCGCTCCAGGAGGTACTCCTTGTCCTCCAGGGAGACCTTGGCGGCGGTCAAGGCGGCGACGTTCACGTTATACGGAGGTTTGATCTGGTCTAGCAAACAAACGAGGGATGGGGCCATGACGCCGTAGCCTAACCGGAGGCCGGCTAGCCCCGCCCACTTGGAGAAGGTCCGTAGCACCACCAGGTTTTCGTGCTCCATAACCAGGCTGGCAAAGGACGGAACCCCGGCGAACTCCTGGTAGGCCTCGTCTACGACTACGACGATCCCGCTCCCCAAGAGCGCGTTCAGTTCATCGCGGGAGAGGAGGTTCCCTGTGGGATTGTTGGGAGAAGCGAGGAATAGCAGTTTTGCCCGGGGTTTCGTGGCCCCATTGACGACAGTTTCGAGGTCCAAGGTGAAATCAGCCCTTCGAGGTATCTCGACGAGCGCACCCCCACAGACCTGGGTGTTGAAGGGGTACATCCCAAAGGAGGGGGGGCAGTTGATGACGATGTCGCCGGCCTCCAAGAAGAGCCTCATGAGCAGGTCGATGATCTCGTCCGAGCCGTTGCCGGGGATCACCCGGTCTGGGGTAACTCCGACGTAGTCCGCGAGCATGGGGCGCAGTTCGCGCTGCAGCGGGTCGGGGTAGATGTGATAGTCCTGGTACTGTTGCAGCGCGGCCAGAGCCCGGGGCGATGGCCCATAGGGGTTCTCGTTCCCATCCAGCTTGACGATGCGCGCCAGGGTGTCCCGCTGCAAGATTGCCGTGGGGATGATGGGGACATAGGGCACGAGGTCTTTGAAGTGAGGCCTGACCATGGACAGGGGGTCGCGCTTCGTCTTACGGGCCATTCCTGGCCTCCAAGGCTTCGGCGTGGGCAGCCAAGCCTTCGGCACGGGCGACAACGGCAGCGGCGCGACCCAGGGAACGCGCCGAGGCCAGGTCCACGGCGATGAGGCTGGTAACCTTCAGGAAGTCCTCGGTCCTCAGGGGGGACGTGAAGCGCGCGGTGCTCATGGTGGGCATGACGTGGCTGGGGCCGGCCACATAGTCGCCCAGGGCGGCTGAAGAGGGCGCCCCCAGGAACAGGGCCCCACAGTGCTTGACGGAGGGGACTAATGCCCAGGGATCCCTCACCATCAGGGAGAGGTGCTCCGGGGCCACGCGATTGGCCAGCTTGACCGCCTCTTCGAGCCCTTCGACCTTGACCATCATGCCGTTGTGCTCGAGAGCAGTTTGAATCGTCTGGGCGGTGGGGAGGCTGCGGAGCCGGACCTCCATCCTCGCGCGGACGTTCTCCAGGAGCGGTTGGGAGGTGCTCACCAGGATCGCGGTGGCCAGTTCATCGTGCTCGGCCTGGGCGAGCATGTCTGCAGCGCAGAGGTCCGGGTCTGCCGACTCGTCCGCGATGATGAGGGCTTCTGAGGGTCCGTGAAGGCCGTCGATGCCGACGGCGCCAAAAACGGCGCGCTTCGCGAGGACTACGAAGAGATTCCCGGGTCCGCATATCTTGTCCACCCGAGGGACGGACTCCGTGCCGTACGCCATGGCAGCAATAGCTTGCGCACCCCCGATCTTGAACACCCGATGGACCCCCGCGATGCGGCACGCTGCGAGGATAGCGGGGTTGATCTTTCCCTTCCCATCTGGCGGCGTCGTCGCAATGACCTCGCTTACTCCGGCCACCTCGGCGGGGATCGCGGTCATGAGCACTGTGGACGGGTATACGGCCTTCCCCCCGGGGATATACAGACCGGCGCGGTCCAGGGGGATGACGACCTGGCCGAGGCCGTTGTCTCGGTCTATGTGCGTTTGGGGGCGATGGACCTGATGGAACTGGCGGATGCGTTGGGCCGCGAATATCAGGGCTTCTCGTACCTCGGAAGGAATGTCTTCCCAAGCCGAGTCTATCTCGTGGCGGGTCACCTGCAAGGTGGTGAGCGCGACGCCGTCGATCCGCTTGGTGTAGTCGAGCACAGCCTGGTCGCCTTGTTGGCGCACGTCTGAGAGGATGCGGGCAACCGCGCCTGCTGGGTCAACATCCTCGCCGAAAATCTGCGCGAGGCGAGTTAGGATGCGCTCGGGGACTGACTCCTCGAGGGGCCTCCTGGCCTCGATTGCCTTGACGCCGGCCTGGTACCCGTTGATTGTTCTCACCGTGGCGCTATCACCATCGCGTCGGTGCTGCCCGCGACTGCCATGGAGGATCTCGACGTGCCCTCTGTCATATCAACTTCGCCTCGCCGGGTATCGAGGAGGCACTCCGAAGCGCCGGTTCATGACAGGTAGGCCGTGACTGCGTCGACGGATCGGCGCACAGCGTCCTCTTGGAAGGCAGCAATGCGTTCCTCAGTCACGTAGAGCAGGGTCCGTTCCAGCGCAGTTGGGATGGATTCGAAGAAGGCCCGTACTTGCTCCGGCTCCGCGTTCTCATCGGAGCCGAACCGCCGGTCGGCCAGGGTCCGGAACGCTTCCCACGTGGGCTCCTGCTTCAGGATGTTGGCGACGACTTCCCGCCAGCGGTGGAGGGTGGGGACATCGATGAAGCCAAGTCCATCACCTGGCTCGGCCGTGAACACATACTCATAGAACGCGCGAAAGCGGTCACGATGAAGCCGTTCGGCGCGATCGATATGGAACTGGAGCAGGCGGTCCATCAGGTTAGCCTCCAGGTTTCCGCCCAACTCGGACCCAGTGCCGAAATAGGGTCTGTACACGTCTTCTATCCACAACTCATCCACGGCGAGGTGCGTCAGATATCCGGACACGAAGGCCCGAGGCGGTCCTGCCAACCGGCTGAGATGGGGATAGCTCTCCAGCAGCCTGGGAATGCCGCTGGCGCCGTGGTCGCTCTTCACGTCGAAAAAATGTGTCTCCTCACGCGGGCGGCCCGTGATGATGCGCACATCTGGCGCCGTTGAGCCCAGCAGGAAACAGCCAACTTCCCCGTCCATATCCTCGCGCGCCAGCCGGTGCAGCACTTCCCTGGCGGTCGCGACGTGCCAGCCGATGGGAGGCACTAGCTTTGCCGCCTCCCTTGATGGTAGAGGGCCAGGGTGAGGGTGACGATCATGGGGCCGGCGCTGTTGCGAGGGTATCCTGGAGCGCTTCCATGAGGGACCGATAGGCGGCCGAATCGGCTTCGAAGACGTAGGCCGGTGAGCTGACCGTCACGCTCGATGCGTCCATGGTCCTGAGGTGCTCCACCGCCCGCAGCAGGTTCTCCTTGCGCACCACCACCGTGACGGCGAACCAATCGGTGTCCTGACCGTACCGGCTGTAGACCCTGGCGACGGTCGGGCCACGGATGCCCGCGGCTTCAGGCCGGCTTATGACCCGCTGAGCGACGGCGTCGGGAGAATCGCCTCGCATGTTGGCGGTAATGCTGAAGTAGTCCCGGGCTCGCAAGCACGCCTCCATCATCTCCAGGACCACCTTCGTACTTTGCACTGCCTCGGGATTCGCCTGGAGGTTGGCGAGATTCGCCACGAGGCAGGCTTGGGAGTTCAGGATCGTCCCGTCGGCTAGGGTTTTCAGCCCATTTTCTCGCAGGGTAGTTCCGCTGGAGCTGATATCGGCGATGATATCGGCGAACCCCATAGTAGGGGCAACTTCGATGGCCCCTGTCGAGGCGACCATAGTAAAGTAATTGACCCCCTTGTGGAGGAAGAATTGGCGAACCAGGTTGGGATATTTTGTGGCGACCCTTAACTCAAGGCCCCGACCCCGCATCTCGTCGGCCACTTCCACCAGATCCGCCATGGACGAGATGTCTATCCAGGTCTCGGGCACAGCCACAACGAGTTCGCACTGGCCAAAGTCCAGATCGTGCATCAGGATGGCGCACCTCAAGGAATCGTGAAACGTCTCACGGACGATGTCTAAGCCAGTGATGCCCAACTCGACGCTTCCCTCATGGACCTTTGCCGGGATATCGGCCGCCCGCTGGAACAAGACCACCGCATCCCCAAGCACGGGAATGCCGGCCGTGTATTGGCGAACGTTGGGTCGCAGAACGCTGAGGCCGCAGGCGCGGAGGAAGGCGAGGGCCGGCTCCTCCAGCTCTCCCTTGCTGGGCAGGGCTATCCGAAGCATGGAGTGAGCCGCCCGGAACGAGGGATTGGCTTTCCTCTACCGAGCGCCAGCAGAAGCATAGGTTTTGTGCAGCTCCTTCACCGCGACCTCCCTGATTCCGGACGGCCCCACCACGTCGATCCTGGTGATCCTATGGGTGGCGCAGTACCGCCGCCGTTGTTCCTCCGTGCGGTCCACGACTTCCAACAGGCAGGTCAGTCCCCCTCCCCGGAGCGTTTCCATGTGTTGAGCCGCCAGGGCCATCTGGGCATCGCTCTCGGGGACCACCAAGACCGTGTTGGTCAGCTTCGCTCCCTGCGGTGGCGGGGGCAGCGCCGTTTCCAGCTCCTCGAGGGTGTAAGCAAATCCGAGCGCGGGCACATCATCGGCCCCGCCCAGGGCCCGGACGAGGCCGTCGTAGCGGCCGCCGCCCGCGATGGGAACGGGAGCACTCGAGTCGGCGTAGAGCTCGAAGACAATGCCGGTGTAGTAGCCGAGTGCACGGGTGAGACCCAGGTCGATCTCCACCGTGCCCCCCGTCACCCCCTGGGCGTCCAGCAAAGAGACGATGGCGTCCAATTCGGATAGGGGGCCGGGACCCAAACCATAGCTGATCAGCACGTCGCGGCCTTGGGCCAGAGCCTCTCGGGGCGCTGCACGTACCGCGGCCAGCCGTTGAGTCAGGGAAAGAGCACGGTCCAACTGCTGCGGATCATCGGGGCCGTGAAGCTTGGCCTGGAATCGGCGCACGATCTGGTCGGTAGAACGACGGCCTGTCGACCGAGACGCTCCCTCACTCAAGAGCCAGCCTACCAGGTTGACTGCCCCTTCGGACTCTGCCTCTCCTAGCACCCGTTGGGCTAGGGCAGCTCCAGCGTCGGGTGCCAGGTGATCCCCCGCCAACAATTGACGCTCCGCAAGGCCCCGTCGTAGCTCGTCGATGCCTTCTGGGCCCGTTCGCAGGAGATCGACATGCCCAGCCAGGTAGATCCGCGCCCGTTCGGAGAGAGGAATCTGGTCGAGCACGGAAGGAATCAGACCAGCGTGGCCCAGCACAAGGCGGGTCCGGGTTAGTCCGAGCGCTTGCAGGCCGCCACAGCTTACAGCGAGCAGCTCCGCGTCGGCCCTGCGGGTGCCCGATCCGATGAGCTCTGCGCCCAATTGAGTGAACTGGCGGAGGCGGTCCCCTGCTTCCCGGTCGCGAAACACGGGCCCGCAGTACTGCCAGCGCACAGGGAGGACCAGCTCTTGCCGGCGCCTCATAAACGCTCGGATGGCTGACGCCGTCAATTCTGGACGCAAACTCAGCCGCTCGCCTCGCTGGTCGGTCAGATTAAACATAGAGCCGGCGATACGGCTCCCCAGCTTGCGTAGGTAGAGGCTGGTGCGTTCCAGGACCGGCAAGTCAATGGAGGCGTAGCCGTAGGAGGCAAGAAAGTCCTGGAGAAGGCGCTTGGTCCCAAGAGACCGCGCGAGGTCGGCCTGAAGCAGGTCGCGCGTTCCCTCGATAGGTGCGTTATCGTGCTCCATTACCGGCCTAGTGTACCGCGCCCCCTTCGTGGTCTGCTATACTGACCCTTCGCGGGGCTGTAGCTCAGCTGGGAGAGCATTTGGCTGGCAGCCAAAGGGTCAGGGGTTCGAGTCCCCTCAGCTCCACCAAGACTGGATGAGCCTGCGGCGGCCCTCCCGAGGGCCGTTTTTGGTTATGGAAGGACCCCAAGGGGTTTCCGCTCTGCGGCACCGCAACTTCCGCTTACTCTGGTCAGGCCAGTTGGTGGCGGCCGTCGGGAACCAGATGCAGGTCATCGCTATCAGCTGGCATGTCTACCAGCTGACGGACTCCACGGTTGCCCTGGGTGTGCTGGCGCTGCTCCGTCTGGTGCCCTTCCTGGGCCTGTCCCTTCTGGGTGGAGCGCTGGCGGACGCAGTGGACCGGCGCCGTCTGATGGGGGTGACCCAGGCGGGCCAGATGACAGTGGCCTTGTGGCTCCTGGCAACCGCAGGGATGGTGGAGGAAGCGTGGCCCATCTATCTCGCGGCGCTGGCGGGAGGAGCGTTGACGGCCTTCGATGCCCCGGCCCGCCAGGCGCTGATCCCAAACCTGGTGCCACCTGAAGACCTGGCCGGCGCGCTGACCCTCAATACCCTCGTCCGGCAGGCCGCCACAATCGTCGGTCCAGGCCTCGGAGGCCTCTCGGTTGCTATCCTCGGCCTGGAAGCGACCTACGGCATCAACGCGGCCTCGGTTCTCGCGGTGCTCTGGGCGCTGCACGCCATGCGAGGGGTGCGGGTCATGACTCCGCGGTCGGAGGGGAACCTGCAGCGCATCGCCGAGGGACTGCGATTCGCCCGGGCCGAGCCCCTGGTGCTGCTTCCGTTGCTGCTGGATTTCGTGACGCGGGCGCTGGGTTCGCCAAGGGGCCTGCTGCCGGTCTTCGCCCGAGACGTGTACCAGGTGGGACCGGCGGGACTGGGGTGGCTGGCCGCGGCCTCGGCCGTGGGGGCCGTGGCCGGTGGTATCGGTCTGACGGCGGCGGGGCGGTTGCCGCGGCCCATCGTCCTGATGCTGCTGGCCTACCTCTTCGAGGCGCTCCTCAATGCGGGGTTTGTCTCCTCCCCCAACGTGGTAGTCGCCTGGGTGATCCTGTGCTTGGGTGGGGTCTGTAACGTGACAGGAGAAGTGCTCCACGCGACGGTGACCCAGCTTCGCACCCCTGACCACCTGATGGGGAGGACGACCGCGCTGGCCAATATGCTGGCCCAGGGTGGACCGCTCACCGGGAACTTCCAAATCGGGGTGCTGGCGTCCGCGATGGGCGTCAACGGCGCGGTGGTCTTCAACGGCCTCGCGGCCGCCGCGGTCACTGCCGGTTTCGGGCTCTTGCCCGGACTGCGGGCGTGGGTCCGGACGTCACAGCTGTCGGAGCTGGCCGTGCAGGGGCGATAGGTTTTTTTAAAAACGTTGCCCTTTCGCTTCCTCCACGTAGCCGGTTTCCCTAACGCCTTCTGGCAACTAGAATAGC
>CAZPYZ010000076.1:0-11906 GCA_964590215.1 uncultured Dehalococcoidia bacterium
CGACGGTGTATTGACGGTGGCGCCCGAGGCCTGGGCGAGCTTCGTCCCGACGAGCAGGGCTTTGCGTCAGACGATTGGGAGGCGATGCACGCAGTGTGGCGGGTGACGCGCGAATCTCGGTTGCCGGTGCTGCTCCATGCCTCGGAGCCGGTCGGGCACGGCTACCCTGGCAAAGGAAGGATGACCCCCGACCGCGTTTACTCCTTCTTGCAGGCCTTTTCGGAGTGGCCCGTGGTGCTGGCTCACTTGGGCGGCGGCCTTCCCTTCTACGCGGTCATGCCTGAGGTCCGGGCAGTCCTCTCACACACCTACGTCGACACGGCGGCCTGGCCTCTGCTGTACGGGCCAGAGGTCTTCCCGCCTCTGCTCCGGTTCATGGGAGAGGACCGGGTTCTCTTCGCCAGCGATTTCCCTCTGCTCGACCAGGGCCAAGAGCTGGATAAGATCCGGAGGCTTTCGCTGCCCGGCGAAGCGGTCGAGGCCTCGGTGCTGGGGGGCAACGCGGCGCGGCTGCTCGGGCTGGGCAATGGCTGAATCTGCGGGGGCGCTTTCTACCGGGACCTTGCCTGGACTGGACTGATTCGGACGAGGAGAACGCCTAGGGTCCCCCGATGTGCCTGAGGCGCAGCGCTACCGTCTCGGGAACCATCGAGGGACCAGAGAGGCTCGGTGGGTTGGACCGGCATCTGCCCTCCCGAAGGCTGGTTCGACGGGGGCCAGCAGCGCCTTGCGCGATTCCATGCCATCAAAGAAGGCGTAATACAGGTAAGCAGGGACCGCTATCAGCAACGCCGCCACGGCAAAGGTCCCGGCGAAGTCTCCGTTGGTGATCAGCAACCCCGCCAGCCCTGCGCCAAGCCCGCCACCCAGGTCAAAGGCCGTGTGGGTAAAACCGGCCGCGGTGCCTCGCTCACCCGAGTCAACGAACTCCATAGACAGCTGGTTCCGCAGCGGCTGACCCACGCTGTAGAGCGCGCCCCGGACCAGAAAGATCGCCGTGGCAAATGCGAGTGAGGGGACGGCCGCCAAAAGCAGCAAGAAGGGCACCGACAACGACTGGGTCAGCCAGATGCTCCTGGCTTTGCCCCAGCGCTGGGCGAGCACCGGGGCGATGAGTACCGAACCCGCGGCTGCGAAGGCCCCGAAGCCCAGCACGGTGCCGATCTGGGCATCTGATGCCTGGTGCCAGCGTTCGAAGAAGACGTTGAAAAAGCGTACCGTGAGTCCGAACCCGGTGCCAACCATGAGACTGAGCGCGGTAAACCGCATGATGACGCCGAGGTTCACCACGTTGCGCAGGGTAACCATATCCTTGAAGCTCGCGGCCAGCTCGACGGGCTTCTCACGCATGAAGACCAGCGGCACCAGTGCGATCGCGGTTAGGGGCAGGCCCGTCACCAGCGCCCAGCGTGTGGCGCCAGGGTCCAGTGGCGGCAACCCCACCGTGGTGGCCCAGAGGAGCGGAAGTATCCCACCAGCCATATTGCCGGTGAACCGGGAGACCTGGAGAAACGCCGCGTTCAAGCTGAAGAGATGGGGACGCTCCTCCGCCTCGCTGTTGTCCATCATGAACGGCGCGCCGGTGACTCCGTGGAAGGCTTCGCCGAACCCCGCGACTCCGGCCAGGGCAAGGATAAGCACCGGTTCGGCGGTAAAGAGCAAAGCGCCTTGGGCCAGGAGGCTGATCCCCGTGGCGATGAAGAAGGCCCGCCTTCGCCCGAACCGGTCGGCGATCACCCCGGCAGGCAGCGCCGCAGCCCCATGGCAGAGCATGTTTACGAGCCAGAAGGTGCCGATAAAAGCGATCGGGAACCCAGCGCGGAGGAGGTAGAGGTTGAAGATCACCGCCCAGATGCCGGAGCCCAGCTCCGCCAGCAGGGAGTATCCCAGGAACAACCGGGCGTTGCGGCTGAAGCTCCGGATGGCCGTGAGGTAGCCAACCCGCTCGCCTGTCGCGCTCGGGCGCCGCGTGACTTCTCGTAGAAGCACCAGTCGCGACAGGACCAGTGCGGCCAGCACCCCTGCCAGGGAGAGGGCGGCCCAGCTCAGCAGCTCGGGGTCGAAGCTCGATGCGCCGGGCCCGTGAACGTGCCCTTCCCCATCGGCAAAGACAGGGGACACCGCCAGAACGGCCCAACTCAGGAACCCTACCGCTATGGCGATGGTAAGAGGCTTTCTCAGCATCAGCCTTCTCCTGAGGGCAAGGTTCCGCTCCTGTTGTCCTAGAAGTGCGGCCGACAACCGGTGACACTGGGGCTGCGCCCCAGACCCCAGATTCACGCAGCGGTCGTTTGCCTCGCCTCCCTCGAGTGAGTGCGGCTTTCCGGCCGCACTCCTAGGCTACTGCTTCCCCACCCGCCGTGCCACCGCCTGTTCAGGGGGAATTCACTCTACTCGAAGGCGTAGCGAATTAGGGGGATGCTCGGAGGGAATAGTTAGAGGCCCTGGCTTGAGGCCAGGGCCTCTAACCTGAACGTGTGGGCTTCTGTTTCTGCTTCGGCCTTCGGCTCTGCTCTTCCGGGTGATCTCCCGGATTGCCCCGGCAGCTTGCCCTAGGGGTACCATCTACGCAGGCTCCGCCGGCCCTTCTGCTCGTTGCCCCACGAGCTGCGTTCCAAGCGCACTCGCCTTCGGGTGGATCACCTCCTGTCTTTCTTGCTCTCCGGAGAGCTCCCCCCACCACCGCCCTTCCTGACCCTTAGCCTATGGCGCTAGCCCGGCCGCCGCACTCCCCGTTCCGGTGGTTTTACTCCCCCACGAAAGGGTAGGACTCCACCGGTCGTTCATGAACCCCCCAATGGTTGGGGGAACCCCTCCCCATTTGGGGGTCGTAGGAGTGGTCGATGCCAGGTACGCTAGATCTTGAGCGCAGGCATAACAGCGTCTCATGCGCAGATGCGCAATGCGTCAACGGGAGGGCGTTCACGTATCAGCCGTCACGTTCAGGGGCGGGGCGGAGGGTGGCAGCGATGGAAGTGAAAGTTCTGGTAGTCAGAGGGGACCCCTCATTGGAGTGCTTGGTGCTTGGCTGGCTCCGAAACGAGCACAACGTTACGGTGCAAATTGTGCCCCATGATGGGGCGGATATCGTCTCAGGACTCAGCCATTTCAAGCCCGACCTGTTGGTCGCCGATGAAATGGCGCTTTCCTTCGTGTCCGAGATCCTCCGGCGCTACCCGGAGACCGCGGTGCTGACCCTGAGCGAGCACTTCCCCGGGATCGTGCTGTACGAGGCCCGCCCGCGTCACAAAGCGGCGCGCCGCGCCATCCGCCGGCTCCGGGAACGGCGCCTGGCGGCGTGTGCTCTGGAACACGGCTCGGCCGCGGCGTAGCACCAGCCTAGAACCATCGCCGCAGCCAGTCCCTTTCAAACAAGACCTTGCCCGCATGCCAATGCCGGCCGGGGTTGTACAGCTTCACGGTGGGCCGGGGTTCCGCATAGAAGTTGCCCCGGCCAAACCCCGCCTTGCCATCCCCCACCTCGATGAAGCATTCGCCCTGGCCGTCAAAGGCGCCGGCTTTCCCCCTGCCACTGAGCCGCGCGGCTATGGTCTGGGCAACGGCCTCACCCTCATGGTGTGCGAACACCCCTGCCTTCGGCAGCGGCAAACCCAGGGCCAGGGGGATCCCGGTGACGTCGCCGATGGCGTACACGCCGGGAAAGCGAGTCTCCATGGAGTGGCGGTCCACCGGCACCCAGCCGCTCTCACCGACTAGCCTTGCCTCTCGCACCACGGAAGGGGCGACATGCGGCGGGACGTACACCAGGAAATCGAAGTGGGCTGTCTCACCGTTGGCAAAGCGAAGGGTCTTGGTCGCAGGGTCGACCTCGGTTACCTGGTGTTGGGGACGGTAGGCGATCTTCCGAGCCTCTACGAGCTGGCGCACCCCGGCTAAGACGTCCGGGCCCGCGACGGGCATCGGTCCGGGCTCTGGCGTGTAGATGGAAACTTGCACGCGGTCCCGCACCTTGCGCTTGCGCAGGTCATACTCCAGGAGCATGGCCGCCTCATAAGGGGCGGCGGGACACTTGAAGGGTGTCCTGGCCACCAGCACCACGAGGTCGCCTTCCGTAAGCCCCTTGCGCTGGTCACGGATGGCCGTCGCTCCCTCTAACGAATAGAGGTTATGGCCAGCCTCGGCCAAGCCTGGGATCTGCTCCGGCGCCAGCTCAGCACCCGGCGATAGGACGAGGTAGTCGGCCCCGATCTCGGTGCCGTCGACGCGCACCGATTTGCGCTCCGGATCGATGGCTTCGGCTTCGCCCTTGAGGACTTCGATCCCCTTTTTCCCAAGTACGCCGAGGTCGCGCACGAAGCTTCGTGGCTCGCGCAGCCCCACCTGGAGCCACAGCAAGGACGGCCAGAACACATGCCTGCCGTCTTTGTCCACCAGCACGACCCGGTGCTCTCTGCTCGAATGCCTGCGCAGCTCATTGGCCGTCACAAGGCCGCCGACGCCGCCACCCAGAATCACGATAGTCTTGTCAGCCATCGTTCCCTCCTCTCCAGGCCTTACGCCGCGGTTCGTGCTGCTGCCAGCCCGACGAAACCTGCCCCATCAACGAATCCTTCGACGGGCGCTTCAAGATCACAAGTATCCCGCCCTGGCGCTTGGAACAGGGTGGATCGATACCGCGCCATACGGAATCCCTCCTGACACACCAGCAGGCTGTTTCGCCTTGGTTCTTGCCTACTGAAAAACGAGACCCCGGCAATCGCCGCAGTAGTGCTCCATCAGCCGGGGGCTGTACTCCTCTTGCAAGAGCGCCGCTATTCGCCTGAGCACTCCCCTGGACGCCACCGGACCGCCACACCGCCGGCAGGAAACTTCCTGGTCTTGGTACAGTGGCGTTCTCCCCTGGGCAAGGAGCGCCAAGTCCAAGACCGGGGAGACTTTGAGAGCGCCCGCTTCCTGCTCCGGGCATAGCGACGCACACTTCCCGCAGCCGGCGCACAGCCGCGGATCGAAGGTAATAGCGATCTTTCCGGGCTCCCCTTCGCGGGTGAGAGCCCCTGTGGGGCAACCCGCCACGCAGCTCGCGCAACCGGTGCACGCGTCCGGGTCCAACTGCACGGTCCCGAACGGAGAGTCCCGGTGTTCCAGGGACAAGGGACCTTCATGCGAGTAGGCGGCTGCCAGCGCTTCCAGCGCCGCGGCAGCCGCACCTGCCCCAAAAAACCGAGGTGGACCTGCCCCATCGCTACCTTTCCGCCGGGATTGCAGCGCAGGCAGCAGACTATCATCGTCGTTCGTGGAACCCAGGACGCGGACCCGGTCCGCCACCCCGCCCAGCAATGTCAGCAGCTGCCGGCAGTAGGCTGCCGTGGAGAGGGCCCGGTCTCTGCCCCCTGCCGGGCAAGCCTCACCGCACGGCGAAAGCGCGACGGCTGCCGCACCCCGTGCCAGGAGTTGGAATATCGCCGCCGCGGGCACCATGCCGGCGCAAGGCACGGGCACTCGAAGCCAGGCACCGTCCACGGGGCCGTGCCGGCTCTTGCACACGAAGGCAAGCGCGCGTCCCGATGGCCCCGCCTCGGCGACCAACAACCCGGTGGCGTGCGCCTCTATCTCTCCGGGAGAGCTGCCGGGCAACTGGACCGCCCGCTGCGGGCATGCTGCGACGCAGAAGCCACAACCTTCGCAGCGGCTGCGGTCTACCCGGATCCCCTTCTCTATGACCTCGAGGGCCCCCGATGGGCAGGCCCGCACGCACAGGTCACAGCCCGCGCCGGCGCTGCATTGATGTGGGACGATGGCAGTCACGGAAAGGTAGGTCAGCGGCGGCAGCCTGAATAAGGCGCGGCGGCTGACGTGGCGCCCATCGATATCCAGGACGGCCTTGAGGTTCTCCGGCTGCGAGCCCCGAAAGGCCTGAGCGCGCGCGACGGCACCCGCCAGGATCAGCTTCCCCCGGTCCAGGGGGGCTTTCCCCCCCTCGCAGGCAGCAGCAAGGTCAAGCGCTTGGAGGCCCAGGGGATCCAGGTGTGCCTTACGGGCATAGGCCTGCAGGTCCGCCTCACGATAGTTGGGAGAGCAGAGGGCCAGGACTGATCGCTGGCCGCTCAAGTGAAGGGTTGCGTCTGCCGCCGCCGGCAGGTCGTGACACAAATCGTCCTGGCACTGCGCCACCGTATTGACCAGCCTCTCTGAAAGCCACCCCGCCAGCTCGTCCAGGCAGAGACCCGCAACACGGCGCTCCAGGTCCCGGCACAGTAATACCACCGTTCCCGGCGGATTTCCGGCCGTGCTGGTTGGGACGCGGGGATCGGCGGCGTCCACCCCTTCTACCTCTCTGTTGCTCCCAATGCTGCCACCAGGGCCTGAGCAAAGTTGGCGTCGTGAGCCACCAGACCTCGCACCGCTCGAATGACATCGGTGTAGAAGCAGGTGGGCCTGGAGCCCAAAACTCCCGCCAGAGTGGGAATCCACCGACCGGGATGTTGGTCCAAGAACCGTTGTTGCCGCCGCAGGCTGGAAAGGGCCTCCCCCAGTGCGTGCCGCTCCCACGCTTCCGCCTCCCGTGAACATAGGTAGGCGAGAAACTCCAGTTCCACGGCTGCATGGTCCGCTGCTCCCACCTGGGTGGAGACGCTCAGACCGGCGCCGGCGTACTCCCCCTCCAGGGGAGGGTCACACTGCAGCCCGGGGCTTGCCGTGCTCGTCAAGTAACCGGACTCGCACAGCGAAACCGTGGGACTGGCCCCATTGCCTACGAAGAGCTGCCTGTAGCTCTCCCGGAGCTGGGCGGCCATAGGAGCGTTCGAACCCTCGACACGCTTCAGCACCGTATCCGCGGCTTGCCAAAACGCCATGCGCGGGGCCCACGGCGCCGGCCGCAGTTCCCTGGCGACGACAGCTGCCGCCGCCAGGATCTCAGGCGCGGGGGGTAGTAACAGGCCGGAGAGGAGGAAGTACAGGTTATGCCGCATCCAGGCGACGTCGCTGAGAAACGGCTGCTCCCCCCTCCGCGGCTTCATCCGCCACTCTCCTGTGGCAGCAGCTCGTACACTACGGCGGACAAGAAGCAGAGCAGCACGCCGAAGACGAACAGCCCCGCGGCGAAGGGCATCCTTGGATTACTGAATCTCTCGTCAACAGGGATCCCTAACGGCGCCGCGAGGAAGAAATAGCTCACGAAGGCCAGGGTCAGGCCCGTTCCCAGGGTCAGTAGCGTCAAGGCGAACCGCACGGGGCACCTCCTTCAGTCGGTCTCCCGTACTTCCATGACGGGAAACACCTTCATAAAGAGCACGAAAAGCAGGGTCCCAAAGGCAAACAAGCCCAGGATGAAAGCGTATTCCACCCAACTGGGGCTATAGGAGCCGGTGGGGTAAGGGAGCAGGCTTCCGTGGGTGAGGGAGGGGACCACGATCAAGTAACGCTTGCCGATAGCCGCCAGGTTGACCAGGATCCCCGCCAGCACGATGGAGGGCAAATGGTAGCGCCGTGTCAACGTCTGGGACGCGCCGATGCCGAAACCTGCCACTAACAACGCTCCCGACAGCCAGAACAACGACGCGTACTCGCCCATTAGCAGCGCCTCGGTAACCTGGGTCTCGTAGCCACGACCTTCGTACCCGGAGGTCAGCAGCTCCGCCCCCAGGAAGTAGAGGTAGACAAGAATAGCGGCGGTCAGCAAGTTACTGAGCCAGCGGAAAAGAGTCACGTTCAAGCGCTCTCCCTCGCCGAGCAATGCCCGTAGCACGCCCGCAGCGACGATGAGGACGCCTACCCCTGACGCGGCGGCTAGCACGACAAAGGCCGGGGCTTGCAATGCGCTGTACCAGCCTGCACGGCCGGACTGCAAGCCAAACACAAAACCGAGGGTGGAGTGGGCGATGACCAGCAGGGGCAGGATAACCAGGGCTAGCCAGAAGCTAGCCCGTTGGTGGCGTAGCTGTTCCTCGGGGGTACCCCGATAGCCGGCGGCCCACGCCCGGTAGAACCATCGCAGGGGCGTCTGCCGGCCAGCCAGGAGGGCTGCGTCCTTCCTTCCCTCCAGGTAGAGGTATACCAGGCTTGCGAAAAGGAGGCCTGTGAAGGCCAGGGTAGCGGTGCCGAAGAAGGGAGAGCCGGGCCTTCCATAACGGAAGATGTTCACCAGCCCCCGGAACGGTTGCCCGAGGTCCGCAATGATGGCCAACCCAGCCAGGATAGCTGAGATGGCCCCGAGGAGGAGGGCTATGCGAAACAGCGGCCTGAGCGGGCGCAGATCGAACAATCGGATGAGAGCCGCCAGGCTAAGGGCCGCAAAGCCTACCCCGCCGAAGTAGATGTCGAAGGTGACATACAA
Organism: uncultured Dehalococcoidia bacterium; assembly: GCA_964590215.1. Taxonomy (GTDB): domain Bacteria; phylum Chloroflexota; class Dehalococcoidia; order SHYD01; family SHYD01; genus CAZPYZ01. The sequence goes on from CAZPYZ010000076.1 coordinate 8,297, forward strand.
CCCCCATGGCGCGCCTCCCATCGTCCCCACATCGCGCATGCCTGTCACGATGTCCCCTTCGATAAGCTGAAGCGCGTAGGCGAAGGCCCCCGCGGCCACCAGGACCAGCAGCAGCGAAGTCACCAAGAGCCAGCCCCGGCTGAATCGACCCATCCCACCGGGCAGCGCAGCCGTGTGGATACGCGTGGCCATGATCACACCCTCGCTTTCGTTTTCTCGATCTCCCGCGACGCCGAACCCGGGGAGGTGCCCAGGTAAAAGACCCGAGGCCGGGTATTCCACTCCTCCAGGAGCCGGAAGTGATGGCGGGTCCTCAGAAGCTGCGACACCCGGCTCTCCGGGTCGTCCAGGTCGCCGAAGTACATGGCGAAGGCAGGACAGTTGGCCACACACGCGGGTTCCTGTCCGCGCTCCACTCGTTGGACGCAGAAGGTGCACTTTTCGATAACGCCTTTGGCGTGGCCGCCGCCGGCGATCCGCCGCTGCTCCCGGCCGTAGGTCTCGTCCAGGTCCGGGTTATCGTAGGGCGGCGAAACGCCCGCGGTGACGGCCTGAAGGGCCTTGTCCTTCCAGTCCAAATAGGAGTTCTTCTCTGGGCTTTTCCAGTTGAAGTAGTTGACACCGTAGGGGCATGCCACCTGGCAATAGCGGCAGCCGATGCAGCGGTCCCAGTCCGTCGCAACCAGGCCATCCACCCGTTTGTACCGCGCCCCCACCGGGCACACCTTGGCGCAAGGGGGGTTGTCGCAGTGCTGGCAGGGACGGGGCAGGAACCGGACCTTGGTGTCCGGATACTGGCCTTCCTCCAGGCGGAAGACGTGCATCCAGAAGACGGCCTGGGGGGTGTTGTTCTCTACCTTGCAGGCCTCCACGCAAGCCCGGCATCCCTGGCAGCGCTCCAGGTCTATGACCATCGCGTACCTTGCCATGGGCCCCTCTCCTTCTCTCAGGCCTTGTAGACCCGGACTCTCACATGGAACGAGTTGTCATTGGTGTTGGTGACGTACCCTTCCCCGGTGAAGAAGATGGTATTCGGGGTTGGGCCTTGCCCCTGTGTCCAGGGATGGCGGGCTACCTCACCGTAGTGATGGGGGAGGCCCACCACATCTGGCCGGATAGCCTCCGTCAGTTCCACTCTTGTCTTGACCCGCCTGGTCTCCCCGGTTACTGCGTTGTGGGACTCCACCCACACTTCGTCGCCGTCCCCAATCCCCCGCGCCCGGGCAGCCCTGGGGTTCATTGCCAGCCGCTGTTGGGGCGCCAGCTCGGCCAGCAGCGGGATCTGAGAGGTGCGGCCCTGCTTGAACTCGATCTTCTTGTGGCTGATGAGGGTCAGGTCGTACTGCGGAGGGGAGGACCACATGGTGGGCGGCCTCCACGTGGGCAGGGCCGTGTAGTCCCGCCAGTAAATTTGGTCTGCACCCTTCGCTCTCATTTCATGCTGATAGCGCAAGAGGGATTCGCCGTAGAGACGGTGGCGGATCCCGCCGAAGGGCGGGCTGGCCGCGTAGCCGTAGTACTTCTGGGCCGGGACAGGACCCTTCAGCCAGACCCCTTGGGTCTCGAAGTACCGGATGCCGTCCGCGATCCCCTGCGACCTCGCCCAACGGTCGAAAATCTCCCTCACGTCAGGTTTGGTGCTCGTGTCGAGTTTGTAAGGGTCCTTTATCCCCAGCTCCGCGTTAAGGTTGTCCAGGAAGCCACCTCGGCCGAACAACACTCCCGCCTTTTCGCACAGGTTCAGGTAGATGTCTGTCTCACCCCGGCTCTGATAAAGCGGCTCCATGATGGGGAGGCGGAAGACGGTCGCGTCGTTGTACATATCGTCGGCCGCGATTGGGCCTTCGTATTTCTCCATGGTCGCCGCGGGGAGCACGACGTCGGCGAAGAGGTCTGCCGTCCGAGACAGCCAGGGGTCTATGACCGCCACGAACCTGAACTTGTGGTAGGCCTTCATGAAGGTCTCTTGGTCGGTGAAGGAGGCGAGAGGGTTGGCCATGTGTATGATGGCCATCTCGGGCAGCTTGTCCACCTGGTACTTCTGGGGGTCCAGCATGACCTTGGCGATTAGCCCGGGGTTGACCGAGTTGATGGGGAAGAACTTGCTGTCCCTTAGCGTGTAGTCGTAGGGAGGGTCCTTGATCTTGACCTTGTCCAGCGCCTCGTACCCGCTGTGGATCTTCCAAGTGGAATCGATGCGCAGCCCGCCCACGGCCTCCACCGCGCCCAGTAGCATCATCACCGTGTACATCGCCCGATAGAACTGGAAGCCTAGCTCCTGCTGGGAGACGTGGTAGGCCATGATGCCTACCGGCCGGTAAGGCAGGGTAAGTCCGTCGACCACGATGGTGCTTCCGATCATGGCGTTTTGCCCCAGATCTCGGGCCACTTTCCGTATAGCCGCCGCCGAGAGGCCGCACACGCCTGCTGCCCACTCCGGGGTGTACTGGGCCAGGTGTTCCTTCAACAGCTGATATACGGGCTTCACCCGGCCTGCGTCACTGCTGAATTCCCCCTCCAGGGCGGCCTCACCTCCGCTGGAGTCGAAGCGCTGGATGGAGCCGGTTTTCAGGTCCCAAACCTGTTCCTTCCCGTCCACCCGGAGGAAGGTCCCGTCCCCTTGCACCAGGAACGAAGCGTTGGTGTAGTGCGTCAAGTACGCACGGTCGATGGTGCCCCGCTCAACGATGGCCTGGCATAGCGCGAGGGCCAGGGCCAAATCCGTACCGGGCTTGATGGGAAGCCACTCATCGGCGAAAGGGCCAGCGCTGCGCAGGCGCGGGTCGATGTGAACAACTTTCAATCCCCGTTCGCGCGCGTCGAGAAGCTGCTGGTTCCAGGTGATCCAGCAGAACTTGTTTCCCCCCGCTTCCGTCATGTTCCATCCCCAGGAGAGCATGTAGCGGGTGTAGCGGAAGTCAGGGTTGGCGTTGGCATGGGGCCCGATGGTGTACTCCGCCGCCCGGTAGCCGGCGTCGGAGCAGTAGGCGCCGTGCCCTGCCTTGGTGGCCCCAATAGCCTTCACGAAGGCATTGTCGTAGATGGCTTCCTGCTTGCTCCTCCCCTTCTGCCAGAGGATGAGCGTCGGGTCCTTGGCCCGCACCGCCTTGATGTTGTCTGCTACCAGGACCAGGGCTTCGTCCCATGACGCTTCCCGCCACCGTCCGGGCACGCCCTTCTCGTTGGTCCTCACCAGGGGAGTCTTGACCCGGTTCGGGTCGTAGAGGGCCATGATCTGGCCTACCCCCTTGGGGCACAGGGTGCCCTTGTTGCGGGGATGGGCGGGATTCCCCTCGAGCTTCACGACCCGGCCATTCACCCGGCGAGCGAGAATGCCGCAGTCCTGCTTGCCGATCCAGCAGGTGGTGGGCACCCATTCCTCGGTCCGCCGCAGCGCGACCTCGCCGCCCTGCGCCTCCAAGACCCTGAGCTGCCCCTCCACGAGGCGGCCACCCGCGACCACGGTCCCCGCCGCCGCGCCAGCCTTCAGGAAGGTCCTGCGTTTGATTCGCACGTTGCGCCCCCTTTCAGCCGCGAGTTCTCATCAGACACATCGGTCATCCAGCGACGGGCTACCGGCGACGAGCGGCTGGGCAGGGTAGGGGTCGTC